>NZ_NWMQ01000080.1:0-6253 GCF_002901215.1 Paracoccus sp. SY
AGATGCCTGTCGCAATACAGAAACCCTCTCTGGCAGGATAGTCTCCATCTACAGGGCTGGTTTGATCTTCAAGGAGAAATCGAATTACTTCATGTCGAGAACAATCAAACCGGCGCATGATCGCTGGCTTTCGGATGGCCGCGCATATTCACATCATCAGGAAAGAACATAAAGCCGGTGACCAAGACTGAGCTGCTTGCCACTATGGCCGAAAGTCTGGCATTGAGAAAAAGGATGTCTCTTCTATCTTTGATGCGCTGTCCGAGGTTGCGACCTCGATCGTGGCCGAAGGCGGCGCCCTCACCCTTCCCGGCCTGGGCAAGTTCTCCTGTCGGGATCGTCCCGAGCGACGGGTCCGCAATCCGTCAAGAGGCAAGGCGATGACAATGCCTGCCCATCACGTCTTAAAGTTCACGGTGGCAAAGGCCCTGAAGGACAGCGTCAACTCTTAATCTCTGCCCACATGGCTTGCTCTCGCATGCAGTGCGGTCAAGCCGAAAAAGACAACCGGTCCATTCGGAGCCGTCCCGCCCGAGATGATTGCCAATCGGCATTGTTGGCTATCGTGTGTTATGGAATCTTCGGCCTGCGCGGGCTCAAAGGACACAGCACATCATGATTGGCGCCCTTGTCTCCAGGCATGGATGCGCGATGGTTAAATCCGTACCCCTCACATAATTTGCGACAAAGCCATGCCGTCCCGCCGCCACTTGATCCTTGCATTGCTTGCAGCCGGGCTCCCCTGGTCCTCTGCTGCAGGTTCTGGACGCGCCTTGTGGCAGATCTGGTGCGACCGCTATCTACGGGATGGACGCGTCGCTGACTGGCAACAGGGTATCAGCCATTCCGAAGGCCAAGGGTATGGCCTGCTGCTGGCCCAGGCAGCAGGGGATCGCGCTGCATTCGAGCAAATAGAAGAATGGACGCAGGTTCATCTGGCCGTGCGGCAGGACCAGCTGATGGCCTGGAGCCGACGGCATGAGGACGGGCGGATCGACTGGCATAATGCAACTGATGGCGACCTTTTCCGGGCCTGGGCGTTGCTGAGGGCGGATCGGGATTCAGGCTGGACCGGGCATCGGGACAAGGCGCTTGCCATTGCCCGCGACATTGCCGAGCTTTGCCTTGCATCCGATCCTCGTGCCCCGGCCGAATGGCTGCTGCTGCCGGGGGCCGAGGCGCGGCGGGCGCCGGCCCGCGTTCTGTTCAACCCCTCCTACATCATGCCCCGTGCCTTGCGCGAACTGGGCGATGCTTCAGGCGATCCGCGCCTTCTTCGGGCGGCTGATCATGGCGAAACGGTGCTTGCCGAACTGGCGGCGGCGGGGCGATTGTGGAACTGGGTGGATGTCGCCGCATCAGGCTTTCTGCCCCCCAAGGAACATCGGGCAACCTGGGGCTATGACGCGCTGCGGATCCCGCTTTACCTGGTCTGGTCAGGGCGTGGACGCCACCCGGCCGTCGCGGCCGCTCTGAAGAATCTTGAGGCAGGGGCCCAGCCCGGTCATGTCATCGTGACACGGGCCGAGGATGGCCGCCCCGAAACGCAAAGCGACCGCCCTGGCTTTCTTGCCTTGGGCGACGCTGCGCGTTGCGCGGACCTTCCAGGTGGGCCCTGGGACACGGGCGATTATTACTCGGACACGTTGCTTGCGCTCTGCCATCTCGCGCTTCGTGAAGGGGGATGTGCCGCCTGAGGAGGCGGTTTTCGGGATCCCTGAAAAGGCAGGTGACTCTTGGAATAACATCCTTACGTTGCATAAAAGTGCAGACAGCAACCGGAGCCCACTGATCCAATGAAATACAAGAGACTGATCCTTGGCCTGCTGGCCATCATCCTTGCCTTGTGGGTCATCGTGGGCGAACAGATGTCGGGCGCGACCGCAGATGCCGTGGTGAACGCGCCCATTGTCACCGTTCGCGCGACCGTGGCAGGAAACCTGACCGTGCCCGCGCGCCAACTGGGTGCCCGCGTGACACAAGGCGAGGTTCTGGCCAGCCTCAAGGATCCTGTCGTAGATCGGGTCCGGTTGGACGATCTGCTGATGGAGATGCGGCTGGAAGAGGCTGCGCGGACGCATATCGAGGCCTTGCTGGCCGAGACCGAAGCCGTGCATCAGGCCTTGATCGAACGCACGCAGATTTTCCGCGAACGGCGGCTTGAAGAGTTGCGCACCCGCCTTTCTCATGCAGAGGCACGGCTTGCAATCCTCGAAACTGGGGCCACGCTTGCGGACGAGACGCAGCAGCAGCTTCTGGCAGCGGTCGAGGATGGCATAGGGCGGCTGCCAGCCGAGCCACGGCTGGACGCCCTGGTGCTGGATCATGCGCGCGAGCGGGTCAAGGTGCTGCGGATCGCGCTGCAAGCGGCCGAGGAAAACGTCTTTCTTGGCGACGGCTATAACGACGCGCCGAACGCGGAACAGCGCGCGGTCGAATTGTCCAGCGAGATCGCAGCCCTCCAGACCCAGTTGGCCGAGGCCGAGGAACGGGTGGCCGCCTTGCGCGAGCGCGTTGACCGCGAACGGGTGCGCGTGAACAGCCTGACCGGCGGCGACTTGCAGTCCCCTGTGACAGGCATCCTTTGGGAGATTCTGGAGGCAGATGGCGTCAATGTCCAACGGGGCGATCCGTTGCTGCGCCTTGTCGATTGCCGCGCAACGATGGTCACGGCCTCGGTGACCGAGCGTGTCTATAACAGCCTTTCGGTCGGGGATGCGGCGCGGTTCCGGCTGGGTGGGTCGTCCACCGTTTACGACGCGACGGTGGCCCGGCTGGCCGGCAGCGGAGCCCAGACGATCTATCGCAACCTTGCCGTTGCACCAAGCCAGCGTCATCTGGAACGATACGACGTTGCGCTGATCGTGCCGCAACTGGCGCAGCTAGAGGCCGAGGGCTGCATGATCGGGCGCACCGGTCGCGCCTTCTTCGAGGCGCGTCCGCTGGACGGGCTGCGCCGCCTGCTGCCATAAGATGCTGAACTTCCCGCTTCTCAGTGACCTTGGTTCCAGCACCGCGCATCTGCTGCTGGCAATCGGGATCGGGCTGACGCTGCCCTTCTGGGTCGATGTCCGAAACAACCTGCATCGCGGATTGCTGCTTTCCGCCGCCTTCCTGCTTGCGCTGCGCTATATCTGGTGGCGCGGGACCGAGACACTGGCGCCGGCGGGCCTGACCTTGGACATGCTGGCCAGCTACTCGCTGTTCGGCTTCGAGCTTTTGGCAATGGCCGGGACGGTCAGTTCCTATCTCATCATGTCCCGCATCACGCTGCGCTCGGAAGAAGCTGACACCCATGCCGGCTGGTGGGGCGAGAACGAGCCGCGCGTTGCCATCCTGATCGCCACCTATAACGAGGAACTTGAGATCTTGGAGCGGACCATCATCGGCGCCCGCGCCCTGCAGCATCGCAACAAGGAGGTGCTGGTCCTCGACGACAGCCGCCGTGACTGGCTGCGTGACTATTGTGCCGAGCAAGGCGTGCGCTACATGCGGCGCCCGGACAACAAGGGATCGAAGGCAGGCAATATCAACCACTGCCTCGACCGCCTGGCGGAAGATCCCGTGCCGCCCGACTTTGTTGCAGTCCTCGACGCCGATTTCGTGCCTCATCGCGGCTTCATCTCGCGGTGCTTGGCGTTGTTTCATGACCCTGAGGTCGGTCTGGTCCAGACGCCGCAGCATTTTTTCAACGCCGATCCCATTCAGCACAACCTGGGGATCAGCCACTCCTATCCCGACGAGCAGCGGTTCTTTTTCGATCACATGCAGCCCTCGCGCGACGGATGGGGCATTGCCTTCTGCTGCGGCACGTCTTCGGTCTGCCGCTGGACAGCCCTGCGCGAGATCGGCGGACTGCCGACGGAAAGCGTGACCGAGGACTTCATGCTGACGCTGGACCTGCAGGACAAAGGCTGGAAATCGGTCTATCTGGCTGAACCCTTAACTGAGGGGCTCGCCCCCGAGGGGCTGAAGGAATATGTCACGCAGCGTGCCCGCTGGTGCCTTGGGCTGATGCAGATCGCCCGCTCGCGCCTGGGGCCGTTGTCGAAAAACAACCTGCGCCTGCGCGACCGTTGGAGTGTCCTGGACTCGGTGCTGTTCTGGACCACCAGCTTCCCCTTCCGCATTGCCGTTGTCGTCTTCCCACTGCTCTACTGGTACTTCGGCACGATTGTCGTCGATGCGCAGTTGGCCGACGTTCTGACCTATTTCGGAGTCTTCTTCCTGTGGGGGCAGATGGTGCAGCGGGTGCTGATGCCCGGCATGGTGGTGCCGATCCTGCATGATGTGGGCCAGCTGATTGGCGCCATCCCGATCAGCCGGGCAGCCTTCACCGGCCTGTTCAAACCCAAGGGACACCCGTTTTCCGTTACAGCGAAGGGAGGCGACCGCACGAAGATCACCGTGCAGTGGCAGATGATGATGCCCTTCCTGATCCTGCTGGTGCTGACGCTGATCGCGCTGCTCTTGGGCATTTTCATGGACCGCTTCTCGTATCAGGATGCGGGCGACGGAAAGTGGGTGGTGCTGTTCTGGACGATCTACAACATATTCGTTCTGGCAATGACCGTGCTTGCCTGCATCGAACTGCCGCGCCGCGAGCGCCACATCGCCGACTTGCCGGACCGCGGCATTCTGGTGACCGACGGCGACATCCGCCGCTTATGGATCAGTTCGCTGACGATCGACCAGGCGCGGCTGCGCGGCAAAGGCTATCCCGTCGGCACCAAGGGGACATTGCGGCTGCGCGATGTCGGTGACATCCCGGTCGAGGTGATCGCACCCACAGTGGACGGCTGTCGGGTTCGGCTGCTGCCCACGGCCACGCAGCGCGAGGCATTGCTGGTGCGCTTTTACGCCGAGGGCGCGGCGCCAGGCACGGCGCGGGCTCAACTTGGCGGCCTGCTTGCGGGCCTCGGGCAGCGGTTATCGTTCAACTCTCGTCGCTGATGCGATCATGCTGAAGCCGCATCAGCGCCAATGAAAGCTGCGAAGCTTCCCGCGTTCCGCGCGAGATTGCGGGATATTCCTGCGACCCGTCTGCGATCCGCTCGGCCGAGGCGGCCAGCCGGCTCAGCGGCACCATGACTGCGCGCACGAAGGCAAGCGTCAGCAGCCCGATCCCCGCAATCATGGCTAGCAGCGCCCAATGCGCACCGCTTTGCATCAGGTCGATGCCGAATGGCAGTCGGCCTGCCTCGAGCCGCCCGATCATGCGCCAGCCGAAGTTCGGCAATTCGCCATGGGTCACCTGCGGCACCACGGTCGAGAAGTAGTCGCGTCCGTCCGGCCAACGTTCGCGCCCGCCCGCCTCGATCCCGGTCTGGGCCGCGCGCAGGATCTGCATCTCGCCAGCCGAGGGTGTTTCATTGGCCGAGGTGGCGGAAACATCACCTGCCGGGTTCAGCAGGTAAAGGTCCAGTCCATAGAGCTGCGCGGATGCGCGCAGTTCGTTCGTCAGCCAGGCGGCGTTGATATGCAGGCCCAGAACACCTGCCGGATTGCCGTTTTGATCCAACACCGGCAGCGCCAGATCGATAAAGCGCAATGGCTCGCCGCCCTCGCCCCCCAAAAGCTGGGCCAGCAGCACCGCATCATGAACGTCACCCGCAAATCCGCCGTTTAGCCCGCCCCTGAACCATGGTCGTTGGCTGACATCCTGGCCTTCCAGCAGTCCATTGGTCGCCGCGACCACAGTGCCGCCAAGATCGGCATAGCCCAGCCACGAGATACGGCTGCCATCGCCGCTGGCCCCCGTCAGCATGTGGCCCAACTCCTCGGGATTGAGCTGCGGCACCCGCTGCGCCAGGGCGAGCAGATCGCGCCAGTCGCGTTCAAGGGTGCGGGCAAGGTCCTCGGCTGCGGCATTGGTTCGGAAGCGGGCCGTATAATCCAGCGTGCTGTCGGTGAAGCGGTCTCCGCGCAGCAGGGCGAAGATCGTGGGCACAGCCAGCATCACCAGAAGGCAGGCCAATCCAAAGGCGATGCCAGCCTTGCGGAGCGTCAAGCGGGGATAATCGGTCATGGCGCCTCAGAACGTGTTGATGGAAAAGCCTGCGAAAACTTCATCTGAGCTGAGCTTGTAGCCAAGCCGCAAGCTGACCGGGCCGCCGGACAGGCGTTTCTGCACGGCAAGCGTGGTCTCGTGATAGGTCTTGCTGCCGCCCCGCGACAGTTCGATCCCAATGTCGGCCGGTGCATAAGTCAACTGACCCAGCAGGAACCAGGAGCGGTTGACCGTGCTGAAATC
>NZ_NWMQ01000081.1:0-6075 GCF_002901215.1 Paracoccus sp. SY
GGATTTTACGCCGCCGTTGACAACCATATGTTATTGATTGCAAAGAATTCCGAACCATGCATGTACAAAAGGGCAAATAGCCAAAAGACAACCGCACCGGTATCAAGGGCCCGTTCGCTTCTGTTAAAGGTGTTTCATGTTTCGACCCGAAAGCACGACAGCATTCCGCCCTGCCGTATCTGCCGACGACTGGAAGACCATCATGATGGCAATCAAGACCTACTCGCACAATGTCGAGTATCGGGAGCTCTTGGGACGTCTGGAACGCCAGGCCGTCCTGAACGGGATCATCGAGCCAACCCCCTCCTGTGGCAGAGATCGTCGGCGGAGCGGAACTGGGGCTCTCGCACACTAGTTAACCAGGCTGGCGGTTTCGTCCGCGCCTTTCCTGTCAGGATGACGAATGCCGCATCGTATCATGATCGTCGAGGACGAGGCGATCCTTGCCCTCGACCTGTCCGATCTTCTTGAAGATGCGGGCTACGAGATTGCGGGAATTGCCCGGGATATGCAGGCTGCTCTGCGGCTGGCGGAGAAAGGCTCCGTTGATCTTGCGACTATGGATATCCGGCTGGCGGGCGGAACGAACGGTGTGGATACGGCTTTGAAGCTTTGGCAGGAACATGAGGTTCGCTGCCTGTTTATCAGCGCCTCTCTTGACGAGAAAACGCGGAACCAGGTGCAGCCGGCACAGCCCATCGGCTTTGTCGAGAAGCCAATCCGCGAGCAAGAGATCATTGCTTCTCTGGATGCACATTTCAGGTGCGCCCCCTGACACCTCGACTGGCGGACCAATCGTCCATCTGCGGGTCCCGGAACCTGAAAACAAAGGGGGCCTCTGCCATGGACAAGCGATGACAGCACGCGCCGGCATGTCATCGCGAGCACCACCTACGGCGCGACAGTGCTGCCAAGGAAAACACCCTGAAGGCCCGCTCATCTCTCAGGAGCCGCTGGTTATGCTCTCGTAACTGAGATCGAGTGTGATACGCATGCCGCCTGGGGTGAAGGTGCGGACAAACGAGCCGTCCAGCTGATCCTTGACCGTGCTTTCGCACAGGGTGGTTCCAAATCCGCTTCCTTGGCTATCGGATGCCGGCTGCGTCTTCTCAAAGCTTTCCTGCCAGCGGATAATCATGCGGCCCCCCGAACATTCACTGCTGATAGCAAGCCGCCCTTCTTCTTGAGACAGGGCGCCGTATTTGACCGAGTTAGTGCAGAGCTCGTAGAATATAAGGGCCAAGGGCGTCACAGCGCTGCTGCTGACAAGAATGTCCTCGACCTTCACGACAACAGGAAGCAGACCCGTGAAAGGCTGCAGGACCGCCTCAAGAAGCGCCATCAGAGACTTCGAACCCGAAGAGCCATCCACCTCACCCATGGCAGGTGCGGTCAGGGAATGTGCAGCGGCCAAGGTAACGAAGCGACCGCGCATCAGGTCAACAAATCCTCCACCGTGCTGGTTTGCCGCGCGCACAACCTCAGCAGGCTACCGGCAATGGCAAAGCTGTTTCCCACCCGGTGCTTCATCTCCGACAACAACATCCGTTGCTGCACGGCCGCACGATGCTGGGCAGTGATATCCCGGGCAATCTTGGACGCCCCGACCACTCGACCGGTCCTGTCCCGGATGGGCGAGATGCTGACCGAGATCGGGAAGAATTCCCCGTTCTTCTTTTTCCGCACGGTCTCGAAGTGCTGGATACGCTCTCCTCGGCGCAGGCGGTCGATGAAGTCCACCTCTTCGTGCTGCCGATCATCCGGGATAAGCAGGGTGATCGGGCGTCCCACCACTTCCCCTGCGGCATAGCCGAACATGCGCTCGGCGGCCGGGTTCCAGCTGAGAATGATGCTGTTCAGATCCTTGGCCACGATCGCATCATTCGAACCCTCAACAATGGCAGCAAAGTGCTGCTGCAGGTTTTCGTCCAGAAGCGACATGATGGTATTCCAGGTGATGGCGTGAAAGCGTTCTAGCATCTCAAGCTGGATAAGAAAGACAAGGGGTTATTTGCCTCGGACCCGCTTCTGGAATGCTCTTGAAGCGTTGCTCACGAACTCGGATCAGTGGCCAGGCAGTACGTCTCCGCGGCCGTGGAGAAGCAGGATGAAATGGCGCCAGCGACAATGGCACGCAGAACGCTGGCATGATCCGTTGCCAGGCATTCCTGCTTCCGGCATGATTTGCGACATGCGTGACATCTTCGACCCAGACAGCTTCATCGTGCGTGCTGAGGTTCATATCCTCGACATTGAGCCCAGGATCAGCCGCACCCTTGATCTGCCCATCAGCCTCAACCTCGCCCAACTCCACGAGGTGCTTCAGGCAGCGTTCGGCTGGACCGACAGTCATCTGCATCAATTCAACATCGGGGGTCTTGTCTACGGCGCTCCGGAGTTCGACGAAGATGGCTGGTCAGACAACCGAACCTTCGAGGCCACCGAGGTCCGACTGATTGATTTCCAGTTTCCTTATCATCCCGGAGACGGCCCGCTCACGATCCTCTACGAGTACGACTTCGGCGACAATTGGCATCATGTGATGCGTTTGGAGCGGGTCGCGGGAGAGAAGGGCGTAAAGTACCCGCGCTGTATCGCCGCTACTCGCTCAGGTCCTCCTGAAGACGTTGGCGGCCCGTCAGGCTATGCCAGGTTTCTTGAAGCATGGCATGACCCCCATCATGAGGACCATAAAGCGATGCGCCGATGGGTGGGGAGTAAGTTTCACCCGGAAACCGTCGATCTCGACGCCATCAACAAGGCCATAGGCAAAGCGCTGCGTGCGTCGAAAGGTGGCTATCGTTTCCGCCGAGAAGACTGTCAAGACTGACGGCGACAAAGCCCTGAGCCATCCAGACCAGCCGCAGCTTCGTTTCTGCAAGAGCGGAAAAGGCATGCTTCTTGGCCTCGGGTTTCCGGCTCGTCTGGTGACTGCGTTGTCCGCGTCGCAAAACGATTACTGGCCTATCAGGGCCTTTGCCTTCATCCGGACAGCTGACAGCTCATCGTCAGTGATACGGCCTTTGGCCTTTGCCCGTCGCGCTCGCCAGTCCAAAGACTTGACCTGATCAGCCAGCACGGCACTTCCGCGCGCATCATCGATCGGCACTTCGAATGGATAACCTTTGATTTTTGTGGTCAGCGGGCAACACAGCATCAGCCCGATCCTGTTGTAGGCCGCGGGTGTCAGAACAACGGCAGGCCGATGCCCGGCCTGTTCATGTCCAGCCTGCGGCGAAAACTCGAGCCAGACGATCTCTCCGGCATCAGGAACATATTCTGCCATCAGAGAGCTTCGTTGCCGACAGGTCCACCGAAGTCGACCCCATCATGGATGTTCTCAGGGGTGATGCCGGCAAGCAGGTCAGCAAGGTCATATTCCTCGCGCCTGATCGGCTCGATGACCACACGCCCGTTGTCCTCCCGCACGTCGACCGCCTGATCGAGGCTCAAGCCAGCCGCGGCCATGACAGCGGAAGGAATGCGAACGGACGCACTATTACCCCATTTCTTGACAACAGCACGCATGGAGACCTCCTGGAGATACGCCGCCGATCCTATCTTACAGCTAAGGATGTAGCAACAGTGTATCAACTAGGGTGTTCATAAGAGGATCGTTGAGGGGACAGCCAGGTCGCCCCTGAACAGGCCCGTTGAAGCCCAGCAAACGCTGGCAGCGCGAAATCTCAGATGAATGGTCCGATATTTTTTGCAATGAAGGGGCGGCTACTGTTACAGATCAGGCCATGACACAGATTTTGATCGGCTACGCCCGCTGTTCTACCGACAAACAGGATCTTGCTGCGCAGAAGGGCATCCTTGTCAGCTTCGGAGTTGCCTCCGATCGCATCTACACCGACCACGGCTTTACCGGCACGAACCGGGCCCGCCCTGGTCTCGATCAGGCGCTTGCAGCCTTGCGGGAGGGTGACACGCTAGTCGTGCCGAAGCTTGATCGCTTGGCACGGTCCGTCCCCGATGCCCGCGACATTGCCGACAACCTGGCTACACGCGGCATCAAGCTTCAGCTTGGCAGCACCATCCATGATCCGACTGATCCTATGGGCAAGCTGTTCTTCAACATCCTGGCGACCTTTGCCGAGTTCGAGGCCGACCTGATCCGGATGCGGACCCGAGAGGGCATGGCCGTGGCCCGTGCTAAGGGCAAGCTGCGGGGCAAGAAGCCGAAATTGTCGGATCGCCAGCAGCAGGAGCTGCGGCGCATGTATGACACCGGCGAGTATTCCATCAGTGATCTGGCAGAGGTGTTCTCGATCTCGCGGCCGACCGTGTACCGCACCTTGGGCAGGCAGGCGGCGGTGGCGTGATGACAAATGATCCAAAGCCCCCAGGGCCACCTTCCCTGAAAAGTGAGACTCGCCAGACGAACTGGCGCCGCACCAACCTGCCGAAGTATCAGGCCCATCTTGCCGTTCAGCGGGCGCTCATCTCTGGCACTTTGGAAAGGCAAGCCTGTGAGGTCTGCGGCGCGGCCAAGGTCGATGCCCATCACGATCGATATGATGAACCCCTGAACGTGCGGTGGCTATGCCGTAGCCATCACGTCAAGCTGCACCACTACGGCGAAGATATGTTTCCCATCGGCCGATAGCAGGCGGGATTAAAGGGCGAGTGAGAGCAGGATGACGGCACGATCTATCGATTGGAAGGCTCTGCGCGATCAGTGTGCAGAGGTGCTGTGGCGTGAGGTTTCAGCGCCCCAACTTCCAAACATCTGCCGCCGTATCGGCCTTGATCCTGAAAAAACGCAGGCAGAGCCAATGAACAGCAAGCGAGTCTACGTGAAATCGCTTCTAGGTGCCGTGGATAACAAGGCTACCTTGGCTGTGGCACGCAGGATCGTAGAAGATTACAACGATTTTCAGCTTCGAGAAGCGGTCTGCAAGATTGACGAAGCTGCGCAGGCTCAGGTTTCGGAAGTCACGCGCCGCAAGCTCTTGGCCCTGTTCGATGGCATAGATATTTCCGGTTCGATTGATCTGGGAGAATTTCTAAATGAACTCTGGCCGCTAGGTACAATGGACTCTAACGGGCAGCATCAGCAAGGTGCCGTCCTTTATGGCAGCTTGGAGCGGGAAGTTTATCAGCACTGCATCCACTACAGCGATTGGTCGAACAGCTACCTGCTGAAGACCTTGGGCTTGCTGCACTGTTCAAATGCTCTGCTGTTCAGGTTCCTTGAGATGTGCGTTCACCCCCGAACTAGGGATGAGCAGGAGCAAAGACGGATTGCCAAGCAGATAACGGATGTTCTGCGCCGCGACGGCTTTGCCCTTGCTGAAGTCAGGGTGCAGTCGGGCTATCCAGTATTTGGTATTGTAACGACAGCAGCATTCGGGAAAAACCCGGCCTCAGAGGATGTGTCCGTTGTTTTGGCCTCTTTCGATGAGGACAGCGTTCATGCGGCATGGCAGAAGGCTATTTCTCGCAAAAGCACCGACCCAGAGGGGGCAATTACGTCCGCGCGCACCTTGTTGGAAACCGTCTGCAAGCACATCCTGGATGAGCAGGACATATCGTATCAGGCGACCGACGACCTGCCGAAGCTGTGGCACAAGTGCGCTGAGAGCCTGAACCTTGCACCTTCCCAACACACATTGGAGCCTTTCAAACAGGTGCTAGGAGGCTGCGCAGCTGTGGTTCAGGGCTTGGGCACTGTGCGCAACAGGATCGGGGATGCTCATGGTCAGGGGCGCCGCCCTGTTAAGCCGAGGCCTCGCCATGCAGCCTTAGCAGTCGATTTGGCAGGGGCAATGGCTACGTTCATTGTTGCCACTTTTCATGACAGGTAGAGACTGCCAGGATATCCTTCTGACGGTTTCCCGAACAGACAAATCAAATGACATTATTCAGCCTTTAATTTTGGAACAGGTCCGATGCTGACGCCTAGAGAAGCAATAGATCAAGGACAGGTTTGGCTTCGTCCGTTTGGCCACTTTATCCCTGAGCATCAAGGCTACATGGGCTTTCGTGATGAGGCGACACGAGACGAATTTTTCGATCAGATCGAAGACGGTGGTATTCCTCCGGTGAAGGCCGCCTGACGGTTTTGGC
>NZ_NWMQ01000082.1:0-5985 GCF_002901215.1 Paracoccus sp. SY
ACGCTGGATCTCGCCCGCCAGCTCCTGGGCTTTCCCCGGCATCTGTCGCAGCATCCGGGCGGGTTTGTCCTCACCCAGGATCGGCTGGATGATCTGGTGCCGATCGAGCCTGCCGCCATGGAAGACCGGCAGATCATCGAATGGGACAAGGACGACATCGACGCGCTCAGGTTCATGAAGGTCGATGTGCTAGCACTCGGCATGCTCACCTGCATGGCCAAGGGACTGGCGCTGATCGAGGCGCACAAGGATGTCTCCTATGACCTGGCCACTATCCCGCCCGAGGACCCGCGCACCTATGCGATGATCCGCAAGGCCGACACGCTCGGCACCTTCCAGATCGAGAGCCGGGCGCAGATGGCCATGCTGCCGCGCATGAAGCCCCGCACCTACTACGACCTGGTGGTGCAGGTGGCGATTGTCCGGCCCGGCCCCATCCAGGGCGACATGGTCCATCCTTATCTGCGCAGGCGCGAGGGGCTCGAGCCGGTGGAGTATCCCACACCTGAACTGGAGAAGGTGCTGGGCAAGACCCTGGGCGTGCCGCTCTTCCAGGAACAGGCCATGCGGGTCGCCATCGAATGCGCGGGCTTCACCCCCGGCGAGGCCGACATGCTCAGGAAGTCCATGGCCACCTTCAAGTTCACTGGCGGGGTTAGCGCGTTCAAGGACAAGCTGGTCTCCGGCATGGTGGCGCGTGGCTACGATCCCCACTTTGCCGAACGCACCTTCCGCCAGCTCGAGGGCTTCGGCTCCTACGGCTTTCCCGAAAGCCATGCCGCCTCCTTTGCGCTCGTGGCCTATGCCTCGGCCTGGCTGAAGTGCTGGCACCCCGAGGCCTTTTGTGCGGCGCTGCTCAACAGCCAGCCGATGGGCTTCTATGCCCCGGCGCAGATCGTGCGCGACGCCCAGGAGCATGGCGTCGAGATCCGGCCCATCTGCATCAACGCCTCCCGCTGGGACTGCACGCTGGAGCCCACGGGAAAGCCCGAGGACGAGGGCAGCCGCTTTGCCGTCCGCCTCGGGCTCAGGATGATCAAGGGGCTGGCGAACAGCCATGCCGCCGCGATTGTCGCGGCGCGGGCCGATCAGCCCTTTGCCTCAGTCGAGGATCTGTGGCGTAGGGCAGCCGTGCCGATCACAGCCCTGACCCGCATCGCTGAGGCCGACGGGTTCAGGCCTTCGCTCGGCCGAGCCCGGCGAGAGGCGCTCTGGGCCATCAAGGGGCTTGGGCCGGAGGAGTTGCCGCTTTTTGCCGCGGCACGGGAAGCGTCGGAGCAACAGGAAGGCGAAGCAGGGGAGGATGCGGACGCAACGATCCCCAAGGGGCGGAACAACGAGGGCGGCGCAGAGGCCGGAGAACCTGCCGTCGCCTTGCGGCCGATGACGCTGGGCCGCGAGGTTGTGGAGGACTACGGCCATACTGGCCTCAGCTTGCGCCGGCACCCCGTCTCGTTCCTGCGGGAGACGCTGAAGGAGCGGAAGGTCATCACCTGCGCGGAGGCCATGGCCAGCCGGGACCGCCGCTGGTGCGCAACCTCGGGCCTGGTGCTGGTCCGCCAGCGGCCGGGATCAGCCAAGGGCGTCATGTTCATCACGCTCGAGGACGAGACAGGCGTCGCCAACCTTGTGGTCTGGGCCAAGGTCTTCGAGGCGCACCGACGGATCGTGCTTGGAGCCGGCATGATCGCCGTCACAGGGCGCATTCAGCGCGAAGGCGAGGTGGTGCATTTCGTGGTGCACCGGATCGAGGATCTGTCAGTCGAACTGGCCAACGTGGCTGCGCGAGGAGGAATGTTTTCGCTTACTCAGGAGCGCGGAGATGAGACGCGGCATGAGGCGGCAGCGCCTATCGCGAAGGAGGCGGTGCAAGTCGGGACTCGGGCACGGGAAATCTACATTCGAGATCTACACCTCGATGCGATCAGGGTGAAGAAGCGAGATTTCCGTTAACCCAAAGATTTATGAAGCACCCAAGAACTCAGAAGCCAGGTGGTTATCGTGGTCCTCAGCATGCGGGGTCGTGATTGGCCAAGGCAACGGCGCAATAGATGGCAGCCCTCGCAAGCCCCCCAGCCGACCTTCAGGTCGCATCGAGCATCAAGCTCAGGCTGAACATCATCCACGGAGAGCAGCATGTATCCAATAAAGCTACCCTGCAGACTATCAAATAGCGAATCAAATGACGAAGAGCGGGAAGTCCGACCACGAATTCACACTCTAATGCTAATTTTTCTTATCATTTAATCTTATACACTACTTAGATGATCATTAAAAAATCTTGTCGCAGTTTGTTGCTCCACGGCGCATGTTGTCTCACCCCGGCGCATGCTGTAACAACCTGTCGCATATGTTTGTTTTTTAAACGAAAAGGCTCGCCAGCCAGGGTATTGACGCTCCGTGGTTGAAGCTTGTTTAGCTCCAATGCGATCCAGTAACGCAAGGAGCTCGTCTACAAATGCCTGATGAAATTCTTAGGCTCTCCAACGTCCTTTCCATAACCGGAATGAGCCGCAGCTGGCTCTACTGTGCTGCTGCTGAGGGCCGCTTTCCTTCTCCAGTGCGCTTGGGTGCGCGTGCCATCGGCTGGAAGCGGAGCGACGTTCAGGCTTGGCTCGACAGCCGTGAGCGGGTGCTCTGATGATCCCTTATGCGGTTACCTCAGCAGGCCGTCGGCGTTCTTATATCAAGCTGTCCTCGTTTCGCTGGGCTGAAGGCATCACCTGTCTTCCGGCCGGGCCGAAGTCGTTGCTGCTGCTTCTTGCGCGCCGCAGCGACAACTACGGCTGCTGCGATTACACGCAGGAGAAGTTGGCCGAGCAACTGGGTTGCTCCAAGCGGAGTATATCGAACTACATCCGCGTTCTGCGGCATTTCGGGTTGGTCAGGACCATCGGTCGGCTGAAAGACTTCAAACGGACCAGCAGCGTCTATCATCTGGTGGCCTGGTGGCCGCGAGAGCTTCTTCCGATCACCGGCCATCCAAAATACGGCCGGTTCGTCAAGGAACCCTCTGAGGACGCTCAGCGCCAAATCCAAGCGGCGCAAAAATTGCTATACGAGGCGGAAAAATTTGCGTCGCAATACAAGTACTCCGAAGTAACGGAGAAGGGAAAAGACGAAGAAATCCTAGAAGCATGTCTGGCGGCGCTTGGTAACTGGGCCAATGACGCGGACCGGGAAATGCTCCGAGGCGCCTGGAACACATTGTTCGAGCTGCTTGAGGAAGGTTACTCGCTCCAGGCTCATGTCCTGCCCGTCCTGCGCAAGAAGGCAGCTTCCCGGCACAAACCCAAGCAACTTCGAAGCTGGCACTACTTCGCCGAGACGATTGCTCGTTACGCTGCTCGGCATCCCGTCCATATTGAGGAGGCACCTGAGCAGCGCTTCACCCCGGCGGCTGTCAATACCGAGGACGAACAAGCGCGAAAAGATCTTAACCAACTGTATGAGGAGATCACGGGAAAGGGTTCGGCAAAAGCCGATCGGGGAGGGTCTTCCTAATGATCTACCTCGATGGTGACCTCGCTTTCTGCCCTTGCCCCTCTTGCCGGCAGGGACCTTTGGGTCCTTCCGGCGCTCCGTGCCATGCGGGGGGCTTTTGCGCGCAAAGTCTCCAGTTCCTGTCGAAAAATCGGGGTGCGCACCTGCCGCTTGGAGGTGCGCACCTCCCGGTGCCGGTGCGCACCTCAGGTGTGCACACAGGCGGGTCGCCAACCATCCCCATCAACGGAGCCTTGTAAGATGACCCGGGGCTCCAATCCCCTGCCCGCCGGCCGAATGACCGCCTCCGAGCGCCGCCAGGAGCTTTGCACGCTCCTCGCGCTGGGCGTGGTCCGGCTCCGGGTGCGCAACAGCGACTTTACGGAGACAGTTCGTCTTCGCGGAGAACGCCTGACTACACATCCGGTCCGCACAGAGCGGTAGTGCCGACAGATCGGAAGAAAGATGCTTCAATGACAACACAGACCCACGATCCCATTCCCGCGCAGCTGGCGGCTTTGAAGTCCGCGCCCGCGTCTGAGCTGAAGAAGCAGTGGCGCGAGCTCTTCGATAGCCCCGCACCGCCCTTCAACCGCCGTTTTCTGGAAAGCCGCCTCGCCTACCGCATCCAGGAACTGGCCTATGGCGGCCTGAAGCCGGAGACCATCCGCCGTCTGGAGCAGTTGGGCGAGGAGCTGGACGGCGGTGATCGCACCAAGAGCCGCGTCCGGGCCGATCTGATGCCCATTGCTGGCACGCGCCTCATCCGCGAGTACCAGGGCATCGAGCACGTGGTGACCGTCACGACCGACGGCTTCGAGTGGCAGGGCCGTCCCTACAAGTCGCTCTCGGCCATCGCCCGTGCCATCACCGGCACGCGCTGGAATGGCTGGGTGTTCTTTGGCCTCAAGAACCACCGGAGCCGGGCATGACGCGTTCCCTCGAGAAGACGAGCACGAAGCCGACCCTCCGCAAGCTGCGCTGTGCGGTTTATACCCGCAAATCCTCAGAGGAAGGGTTGGAGCAGGAGTTTAACTCGCTCCACGCCCAGCGCGAAGCCTGCGAGGCCTATATTGCCTCCCAGCGCTCCGAGGGCTGGGTACTGGTGCGCGATCAGTATGACGACGGGGGCATCTCCGGAGGCACGCTGGAGCGCCCTGCCCTGCAGCGGCTGCTGACCGACATTGAGGATGGGCTGGTCGATGTGGTGGTGGTCTACAAGATCGATCGGCTCTCGCGCTCGCTGATGGACTTCTCGAAGCTGGTGGAGGTGTTTGACAGGAATGGCGTGACGTTTGTTTCTGTCACCCAGTCCTTTAACACCACCACCTCGATGGGCCGGCTGACGCTGAACATCCTGCTGTCCTTCGCGCAGTTCGAGCGCGAGGTCACGGCCGAGCGCATCCGCGACAAGGTGCGGGCCTCCCGGATGAAGGGCATGTGGATGGGTGGCCCGACGCCCTTCGGCTATGCGGTCAAGGATCGCAAGCTGGTCATCGACGAAGACGACGCCCAGCACCTGCGCTGGTTCTTTGCCCGCTTTCTCGAGCTCGGCTCCTGCACCGAACTCGCCCGGGACGTCGCCAAGCAGGGCATTCGCACCAAGCGCGGCAACCGGATCGACAAGAAGGCGCTTTACCGGATGCTCAACAACCGCGTCTACATCGGCGAGGCGGTGCACAAAGGCGAAAGCTACCCCGGTGAGCACGAGGCCATCATCGACCGCGCCACATGGGATAAGGTCCATGCCATCTTGACCGGCAGCCCGCGCACCCGGGCGGCCCGTACCCGGGCGCAGACCCCTGCCCTCCTCAAGGGGCTCATCTATGGCCCGGATGGCGCAGCCTTCTCCCCCAGCCACACCCGCAAGGGCGGCAAGCTCTACCGCTACTATGTCAGCCAAACGCTGCTGAAGCATGGCGCTGGGTCGTGTGCCGTCGGCCGTGTGTCTGCAGGAGAGATCGAAGCGGCGGTCATCGACCAGTTGCGCGCGGTGTTCCGGCAGCCTGAGATCATCGCGGGGACGTGGAAGGCGGCCCGGGAACAGGAGCCTACACCAAATGTCGGCATCAGCGAGGCCGATGTCCGCGACGCGCTGGGCCAGCTAGATCCGCTCTGGGATGAGCTCTTTCCGGCCGAGCAGGCACGCATTGCGGCACTGCTGATCGAGCGGGTCGATGTGGGTACCGAGGGCCTGCATCTCCGGCTGAGGATCGATGGGCTGCGCGGTCTGGCGCACGAGATGCTTTCCGGAAGCGAGGAACGTGCAGCATGACCTGTGCGGCACCTCTTCCCGAGACCATGACCCTGCATGTCCCCTTTCGCGTGGAGAAGCGCGGCGGACGCAAGGAGATCCAGCGGCCGGAAAACGCGCCACAGACCCGCAGGAGCGACAACACCCTCGTCAAGGCGCTGGGCCGGGCCTTCCGCTGGAAAAGGATGCTGGAGAGCGGCGAGTTTGCCACCATCAGCGAACTGGTGTCAACGGCGGCGTAAAATCCG
>NZ_NWMQ01000083.1:0-5945 GCF_002901215.1 Paracoccus sp. SY
CATCATACCGGCTGTTGTGGCGATAGGCTTCGCGGGTATGCTTCGAGCAAGCTTCGGGCCTTAAGCGGCCTTCAGGTCAGGGACGGCAGATGATCTATCATGTGATTTATGCAAACTGGATCGACGGTATTCGCGATACTGGCGGAATATCGGATTGCCCCCGTGATGTGTCCAATGCCTTCAAGGCGGCAAAGAACTTCTGCATGGCCGAGGCAAGGAAAAGAGGGGTTGAGCCAAATCCTGTCGTAAACTGGGCGGCCGATGTTATGGCGGCCTTCATGGTGTCATGCGTCAAGAATGAAGAATCCAATATCTGGGAAATCATGATGCCCGGTGATGATATTTGCGAGGTGTTCAGGATCGAGGCGGAACGCAATACCGGCATGATCCACGAGGTTCTGATGAAGGGCGCAAAAGCCCATCCGAGATTGCTGAGAACCGGCCTGATCGCTCTTTGCTCGCATCTGCGGATTGCGCCATCGGGATCAAGCAAGGGCATCGGCAACATCAGGAGATTGTTCTAGCCGCATCCCGGCCTTTGGCCGGGACCGCGCTCCAGGCTCCGGCCGGCTTCACCGGCCTGCGCCCCGAGCCTGGACCCCTGCCCCTCCTTTGCGGCTTTTCCCGCGCCGCCTGTCTCGTCCCGAGCCAGCCCGCGCGGGGCCGCAATAGTCGGTCCAGCGGCCCAGTCTCGGCCCTGTCGGGTTGCGATCGCTTGCGGGCGGGCGGTTGGGTGACAGCGATGCGGAGATTGTGTTGAAGAAGTCGGTGTTTATTCGGACGTGGTAGGCGCTAAAAAACGGCAGGGCTTGCCGTTTCATGCGGCCCTTGGTGCCATCGGCACCAACTTCGCCAGTTTTCTCAGGTTCTGGACGGTCGCGGCCAGGAGGAATTCGTCCTTCGCGCCATTTGGTCCACGTAGCCGCAATCGGTCGAGCCGCATGATGCGCTTGAGGTGGGCGAAGAGCATTTCAACCTTCTTCCTGGCGTAGCTGGAGGTCACATAGGCATCCGTCTTCGCCAGTTCCCGGGCATAGTCCCGGGCATCCTCGTGCTTATGCCGGGCGATCTTGCGAGCGGGGACAGTCGGAGTGCATCTGGGTTTCAGGGCACAAGCCGAACAATCATGCTTGCTGGCATAGTATCTGGTCGAGCCATCCTTGCAGACTCCGGTTCGTGGCTGACGCATCTCGCGCCAGTATTTCTTCAACTTCTTGCCGCCCGGGCAGGTGTATTCGTTGGCTTCCCGATCGAAGGTGAAGGCCGTAGCCGGGAAGGCACCGTCATTGCGCTCTGTCTTGTCGAAAACCGGAATGTGAGGGTCGATATCCTGCTCATCCACCAGCCAGCCCAGCATCTCCCCCGACCCATAAGCAGTATCGGCGACCAGCGTGTCCGGGTGCAGGCCAAAGACCTCCTCGGTGCGCACGAGCATCTCGCGCACTGAGCCTACCTCAGCCTGCCGCACCGGCGCGGTTGCCTCAACATCAACGATGATCGCGTGATCCAGATCGACCAGGTAGTTGGTGCTGTATGCAAAGAAAGGGCGGTCTCCATTTGCTCCGGTGAAACGGGCGGCCGGATCGCTGGGGGACAGGGTTTTCGGTTGCACCGAGGTTGCGCCGCCGAAGGCTGCGTCATCAAGGGTGTCGAGGTATTCCTGCGTGGCGCGGCTGACGGTGTCGCCGGCCGACCAGTCCTCAGCCTGCACCTTGCTGTAGCGGCTCGCATCGGCCTTGATCAGCGAAGCATCCGCTCCGAACAGTCGGCCGCCGACAAGCCCCTCGGCGATGCAGCGCGCCAGCACGGCTTCAAAGACCTGCCGGAGCAAATCGCAATTGCGGAACCGACCATGACGGTTCTTTGAGAAGGTCGAGTGATCCGGAACCAGATCTGTTAAATCAAGGCGACAGAACCAGCGATAGGCCAGGTTCAGCCCAACCTCTTCGCACAAACGGCGCTCGGAGCGGATCCCGTAGCAATAGCCAACCAGCAGCATCCGGATCATCAACTCGGGATCCACTGATGGCCTGCCAGTCGAGCTGTAAGAGGAAGCAAGCGTCGCCCGCACATTTGACAGATCGACGAAGCGATCTATCGAACGCAGCAGGTGATCCGGCGGCACCATCGCTTCGAGCGAGAAATCGTAGAAAAGCTGTCCTTGCGCGATCTGCCGTGGCCCCATCATCGCCGTCATCTCCAAGCTTTCTGAAAGTGAATCAGCTGGGAAGCAGCGCGGCAACTGTGTTTTTCAACAGAATCCGGACATTTCAGACATTCGCTGCAACTGCAGCAATTCAGTTTCTAGCGCAGCACGCTTCGGAGGGTCGGAGAACCGATATGCGGCATTGCGACAGTGCATCTACAAAATGCCGTGGTGACCGTCTTTTGCTGTTCTGCGACAGTATCAAGCCGAGAACGACGCGTACAAAATCATATCGTCTCAATAGAAACAGGTGGATGATTATAACCCGAAGCATCAGAGAACGGGCTCAAGCGTGCGCTCACTGACCTACTCAGGGCAAATAAAGCGAGGAGTGGCAGCCAGCGACGAATGAAATAGCCCGAAGTTTTGATGTGCTATATTCTCGGGAGAACCTGCTTGATAGGTATTGCCGTGGTTCGGGCTCTTCTGGTTAGCTTCCTTTCTATTTTTGCAATGCTGGCCGTTAGCTTTGTATGGTTTCTTGTATCACATGTTCCTGCCAGCGTTCAGCTTGCTGCCATAATGGCTACGGCAGAAGGTTGTAGAACGCCGGATGACTTCCCTAAGAATTCGGGCCGTAAGTTTGTCGCGGATGTGCGCCAGGCGGGGGACGGTTCGAGCCTGCGTGACGTGTCACTCAAGTCTTGGGTAGCTGAACAGATCGCCAAAATCAGGGTTGAGACTGATTCTTCTCGTGACCTTGTTGTCTATGTGCACGGCTTTCGCACCAGCCTTGCCGATGCAATCTGCGCAGGCGAGGTGCTGCGCGCGGATCTCGCCGCGCTACCAGCCTATGCGGGAGGCGCAGGTCCTGATATCCTTGTCTTCGGCTGGCCGGGAGAGTTACGACCGTGGCAGTTTAGCACGGCCCAAAGGAATGCAGCGCACGCCGGGAAGTACCTGGGCGACATCCTCAACCAGATTCGGGGTAGGCGGATCTTCGTAGTGGCGCATAGTCTTGGTGCCGGTGTGGCAATGACCGCAGCGGACACGCTGCCGCAGGATGGCGAAAATTCCCCACTGGCAGGCATCTTGCTGGTTCAGGGCGCAATTCCCGCCGTTTCGATCCGGGAGTGGAACTCGACGCTTACCGTCACGTTCCCCGCTGCCGAACTTGATGACTTGCGCCGGGGCAAGCCACCGCGCGAACCCAAGCCCTACATTGAGATCGGCAAAGGCAGCCTCGTCGCCGCCGCCAGCAAGGCGTCGCACCTAGTTGTCACCACCGCCGGCCCCGACATTCCCTTGGGCACTGCAATGAAACTGGATGAAACCTTCCTGCCTTTGGATCCAAATCGCCCGTTGATTCCTCCCGACATCGGTGACGCGAAGGGCAATGCGATCAACTTGCAGGCGATTGGCACGCCATTTCCCGACGGGAAGATCTACCGTAGATATGACCAGGTGTTGCCTGATCCGCTTGAAGATTATTCCTTGGGATTGGATGGTCATCAGCCGGAAATTGTTAGCGTCAAGCCCGTCGATCCGTCACGAGTTATGAGCCGCACGGATTGGGTTTTCGAATTCCACGTTCCTCATCCATCCTACCATGAGATCCGGCTTGACCGGGGGCAATGGTGGAGGCTGCTCCGCGACTGGCACGGCATCATGAACGATGCTAGTTTGCGCGAGGGCGTTCTCCGTGAAAGCTGGGCTGTGTTCACCGGAGTGATAGACTAACGCCGAGTAACCACGGGCGACATCCGCGACGGTCGCGTTACGGGGTTTAGATCGTGCTAAGGGCCTGAAATAAATGTCTCAAGAGTAACACCGCGGCCATTCACGCCGAACTTTAGTTTTCTGCTCGAGCCGCAATAGCTACGGGCCAAAAAAGCCCGCTGCATATGCATCCTGACCTGATGCGGCAAAGGTCCGGTTAGGGCTCCCTTTGCGTCGATACCATCTTGGCGTGGGACGGCAGCGATGCGGAAAGCTGCCGGTCAGATGCTAGTCGTGGTTCACGCTCAGGAGGCCCGGAATGACCGCAATCCCCACTCTCGACACCGAACGCATGTCGCTCCGCCCGATGTCGGCTGATGATTGGGGGCCTTACTCTGCGCTGATGCTCTCGGAACGCGCGCGATACATGGGCGGGCCCTTTTCCGTGAGGGCGGCTTGGGGCATGTTTTGCGCGGATCATGCGCAATGGGCTCTGTTTGGTGCTGGAGCATTGATGCTCGAAGAACGGGAAACCGGCGTTTGTCTTGGCCAGGTGGGTATCAATTCTGGGCCACTATTCCCTGAACAGGAAATCGGCTGGCTTGTTTTTCCAGAAGCCGAGGGTCGTGGCTACGCGTTTGAAGCTGCCTCTGCGTTGCTGGATTGGGCAAAGAACGTGAGGCGGTTGAACACACTGGTGAGCTATGTCGATCCGCAGAATGAACGTTCGTGCAGGTTAGCGGAACGATTGGGAGCAACTCTTGACGGAACTGCCCCCCGCCCAGACCCAACCGACCTTGTGTACAGGCACTTCGCCTGACCGTCTGCAAAGGATTCTTCAGTCGAAGACCCGCCGTCGCGCTGCCGGACGCTAAGCGGGACGCAGCGGCCATGCACCTGATAGTCTACAGGCCAAAAGCGAGGTGACATGCAGGCTGTGCCGGAAGAAATCGAACAAGTATCAGCCGCGATGGCAGACCTGCGCGACATACTCGGGGATGTTTTGCTCGCGGTCTATCTGCACGGCTCTGCGGTTTCGGGCGGGCTGCGACCCCAAAGCGATATCGACCTGCTGGCCGTTGTGGATCGCGGCCTTACAGGGGGCGAGCGGGACGCGATCCTTTCGTCGCTGCTCCGGCTTTCTGGTCGCCACCCGGCAATTCCAGGCGGACGGCGCTGCTTGGAGATAATGGTGTTTACCCGGCTCGATCTTGCCAACAACTTGTTCCCCGCACGGGCCGAGTTCGTCTACGGCGAGTGGCTGCGGGACGCCTTCGAGGCAGGTGAGACACCGATGCCAGCACAGCACTCAGACTTCACACTGGTTCTTGCCCAAGCCCGGCAGGAGGCCAGAACCCTGTACGGGCCTGACAGAAACATACTTCTGCCCGAAATCTCAGAGGTAACCGTCCGGCGCGCTATGCATGATTTGCTTCCATCCTTGCTGGATGGATTGCAGAACGACACAATGAATGTCCTGCTGACACTTGCAAGGATGTGGCACACCACCAGCAGCAGGACATTCGTAAGCAAAGATCAGGCGGCACTTTGGGCAATCCCGAGGCTTGCCAGAGATAATGCCCTGACGCTGGCACATGCGCGGCAGGCCTATCTCGGCGAAGTCGCCGACAGCTGGCACGGCAGGGGGGATGCAGCGCGGCGGCTGGCCGACCAACTGGCGCTAAACGTCACCGAGGCAATGACCGCTTAGGGCTCAAAACGTCCATAGCCTGAACTCGGCTTAAGCGGCGCTTTCTGATCCGGTCGAACCTTCCCACAGGGCGTCTCGCTTCCCTTCGCTCTTTGATGGGCGCGTCCAGCTCGCCGCCCTGCAAGGCCCGCCGCCCGGAGAGAGGCGGCAGGCTGGATAGCTTCGACCGGCAAAGATGATCGAGGGATCCCCGCGAAGGCGCGGGGATCGAAGCAAAGGCGCGGGACCGCGCCTGGCCGGGGGATTCGGACAAGCCGAACGCCCCTGCCTTTGCTTGGGCCACGCGCGAAGGGCGCGTGTCCGTTCATGGGAACCGCCGGTTCCCCCACACAAGGCCGTCCGCCTCACGGGGCGAAGGGGTTTCCCCGG
>NZ_NWMQ01000084.1:0-5904 GCF_002901215.1 Paracoccus sp. SY
GCCCGTCCTCCCAAGGCCGAAGCTGGAACCCCGGCGGCGGCATCAGCATCGGGCAGGGGCCGCAAACCGAAAGCTGCAGCCATCGAGGGTGGCGAGGCGCCAAAGACAACCCGAGGACGCAAGGCAAGGACTGCGTCAGAGGCTGGACCGGTCGGTGCAGCGGCAGACAGGGAGCCCGCGTCCCAAGACCTCACCGCGCCGGACGAGGATAAGGATCGCAGCCCGGAGGCGGGCCTGGACGCGCAGATGTCTCAAGCAGCCGCAGGAACTGCAGGACCCTCAGACGGCTGAGTGAACCCCTTACCGGGTGCCCATCGGATCGCCCTTTGCGCCGCAAGACTGCGCAAAGGGTCCTGCCTGCCTTGCACCGGCAAACGCCGCAGCACTGGCGAGGGCTCTGGTCCAGGCAGCCAAGCTCAGTGCCGCTGAACTTCTGCGGTGATTGCTTCGACAGGGCGTTGTTGGCCGCAGACACGGCACGCGATTGTCAGATGTCGCGGCCCTGCTCTTGCGCCCGTGGTCATCGTGACATGCACCGGGCAGCACCATTCATCATGATCGACTGCCCGCGAGCAGGGTCATGTCTTGACCAACGCGCGGGCCTTGTCTTGCATCCGGTTGATGAACTCAGCCCCACCTGTTGTCGCCCGGAAGACCGCCAGATGCGCTGCAAACGCCATCGCATTGCGACCAATCGCGTTCTCACCCCTGAAGGTTTGCTGTGCCGCTTGAGCCGTGGTCTTCACCGCGGAGGCCGCGTTTTTGGCGCCGCCAAGATAAAACCCTACACTTCGTCCCGCCATGAGGCCCACGGCCGCCAGACCCATCATCTGCAAACATTGAGACGAACTTGCATTTGTCTGACGGCACACGCGCCGGTCATTCGCGGCTGAGCGCCTCCACCGGGTCGAGGCGCGCGGCCGCGCGGGCGGGCAGGAAGCCGAAGACGATGCCGATCAGGGTCGAGGACAGGAAGGCCAGCAGCATTGTCGGCGCCGAATAGACGAGCCGAAGATCGGGTTGCAGCTGCGCCAGCAGCATGCCGCCGCCCAGGGCCAGGGCAATGCCCAGCAATCCGCCAAGAAGGCAGACCAGCACGGCCTCGATCAGGAACTGGGCCACGATGTCGGACCGGCGGGCACCCACGGCCATGCGGACGCCGATCTCGCGCGTCCGCTCGGTCACCGACACCAGCATGATGTTCATGACCCCGATGCCGCCCACGATCAGGCTGATGACGGCGATGGACGAGATCAGCATCGTCAGCGTTTGCGTGGTCGAGGTGATCGAGGACCGGATCGTGTCCGAGTTCATCAGGAAGAAGTCCTTCTTCCCGTGCCGTTCGGTCAGCAGCGCCTCGATGCCGGCCTCGGCCTCGGCCATGTCGGCGTCGTCAACGACGCGGACCGAGATCGAATCCACCACCGTCTGCCCGGTGATCCGCATGGCGACGGTGGTGTAGGGCACGAAGATCCGCGGGGACGATGGCCCCGGCCCGGCCGAGGTCTGCGAGGCGACGCCGATCACCTCCAGCGGCACGCGGCCGACCATCAGCACCTGACCGATGGCCGAGGCCGGGTCTGGGAAGAAGGCGGATGCGGCCTCGACATCCAGTACCGCCACCTGCCTGCGCCGGGCCAGCGTCTCGCGGCCGAAGGCCTGCCCTTCCAGCACGGTGAAGCCGCCGACGTCGAAATACTCGGTGCCCACGCCGCGGACCGAGACGCTGGCCGACGTGCCGCGCCATGTGACATTGGCGGTGGCCTGGATCTCGGGCGAGGCCGAGACAGCCCAGGGTTCGGCCGACAGCGCGTCAGCATCCGCCGCGACAAGCGTGTCGATGGCCCGCGCCCGGCGGTCGCCGAAGCCCGATCCGGGCCGCACGGTGATCGTGTTGGTGCCAAGGGACGAGATGTTTTCCAGCACTCGTTCCTTGCTGCCGGTACCGAGCGCCACGACGGAAACGACCGAGGCGATGCCGATGATGATTCCCAGCATGGTCAGGAAGCTGCGCAGGCGATGTGCGTTCAGCGCCCGCACCGCCACCACGAAGGCTTCGAGGAAGCGGCCGATCCGTGCCGCGATGCCGTTCCCTTCGCGGCCGGCCGCTCCGCGCGGCCCTGTCCCCGCCTGGGCGCGGTTGCGGCTGTCCGAGATGATCCGGCCATCCCGCATCTCGATCACCCGGCCCGCGCGGGCCGCAACCTCGCGGTCATGGGTGACGATGACGATGGTATGCCCTTCGGCGTTCAGTTCCTGCAGCAGTTCCAGCAGTTCCGCGCCCGAGCGGCTGTCGAGCGCGCCGGTCGGTTCGTCGGCCAGGATCACCTCGCCCCCGTTCATCAGCGCGCGGGCGACCGAAACACGCTGCTGCTGGCCGCCGGACAGCGCGCGGGGGCGGTGGTCCATCCGCTGGCCGAGGCCCAGCCGTTCCAGCAGCATCGCGGCGCGGGTGCGGCGTGCGCCTGCCGGATGGCCGGCATAGACCGCGGGCACCTCGACATTCGCCAGCGCGTCAAGGTCGGGCAGCAGCTGGTAGCGCTGGAAGATGAAGCCGAAATGCCGCCGCCGCAGCCGGGCGCGGTCTTCCTCGGACAACGCCCCCACGTCCTGCCCGGCGTAAAAATAGGTTCCCTCGCTGGGTCGGTCGAGGCAGCCGAGGATGTTCATCAGCGTGGACTTGCCCGACCCCGAGGAGCCGACGATGGCGACCATCTCGCCCGCCTCGATGGTCAGGTTGATCCCATGCAGCACGGTCAGCATCTCGTCGCCCGAGGGGAAGTCGCGGCGGATGCCCTTCAGCTCGATCAGCGGCGCCATGGTCAGAAGAGCCTCGGCGCGCCCATGCGGCCGCCGCCGCTGGGCGGACCTTGCGGGGCAGTGCTGCCGGGCCGGCCGCTGCGGCCGGTGACGACCAGTTCGCCCTCCTCCAGCCCGGCGCGTATCTCGGTCAGGCTGGCCGAGGCGATGCCGGTCTGAACCTCGCGCCGCCGGATCTCGCCGGTCGCGGGGTCGTGGACCTGCACCACCGCGCCGCCCTCGGGCGTGGGGCGGACGGCCGTGCCGGGAATGGCCAGCACGTCCTCGGCCTCGGCCAGGATCAGCGTGACCTCGGCCGTCATGCCGATCCGCAGGGTGCCTTCGGGGTTTGGCACGTCCAGAGCGGCGCGGTAGTAGATGGCGGTGCTGGTGTCGATCTCGTCTGCATCGGCGATGGCGGCAGGCGCGGGCTCCAGCGCCCGCAGCGTGGCCTGGTAGCTGCGGCTCGGATCGCCGGCAAGGGTGAAGCTGGCCTGCTGGCCGGGGCGGACATGGACGATGTCGGCCTCGGAAATCTCGGCCTTCACGACCATGGTGTCGAGGTCGGCGATCTTGACCAAGGTCGGGCTGGACTGATTGGCGTTGATCGTCTGCCCCTCGCGCACGGTGATGGCAACAACCGTTCCATCGACAGGGGCGAGGATTCGGGTGCGTTCCAGCGCCACGCGGGCGGACTGGACGGCGATTTCAGCCTGCGCGCGCGACGCCTCGCTGGCCTTCACATTGGCCTCGGCCACGGCAAGCTGCGCCTCGGCCGCCTCCAGGTCCTGGGTCGTCAGCAAGCCGCGCTGCGCCAGTTCGCGCTTGCGGTCCAGCGCCAGCCGCGCCTCGACGTTGGATGCCTGCTGCGCGGCGATCTGCGCCTCGATCTGGGCCAGCGCGGCCTCGGCCCGCAGCAGGTCGTTCTGCTGGTCTTCGGGGTCGATCTGGGCAACGAGATCGCCGGCCTTCAGCCGCTGCCCCAGTTCCACCGGCAGCGCCCGGACCTGCCCGCTGACCAACGCCCCCACCGATACCAGCCGCGACGCCTCGATGACGCCCGAGGCCAGCACGGTCTGCCGCACGTCCTGCCGTGCCACCTGCACCGTCGCGGGCGCCTCGGCCACCGCGTCGGTCGAGCGCGACGTCCACCAGGTCCACGAGCCGGCGACCAGCCCAAGGACGATGAGGATGCCGAGCCAGCGTCTGAGAGTCATGTTCTGCCTGCCTTGTCTGTGCCATTCCGACGGCCTTCTAGCCCCTCCTGCCCAAACCGAAAGGAAACGGACGCTCCGGCCGCGAGTTTTCGGAAGGACCGATTTCCAAAGGGCCGCATCCGAGAGGCCCCCTGCCAAAGCCTCATCGCGGCTGCATCGGGCACCCCCACGACCCATTGGACGACGCAGAGGCCAGAGCCCATGCCACCAGCCTCTTCGCCGCCTTCGCGCAGGTCGCCACGCGAGGCGCGATGTCCAGCCGAATCTAGGATTGAAAGATATCTCTTTCGCTGCAAGCGCCCACTCGCTTACTCAACGCAGCCTGCGGACAGGCGCATCAGCATCGTGGCGACCCTCTGCGGGCGAATGGATCGGTGACTGGGATGGAACAGGAACCGACCTCTCCAGGCTGTCACCCGACACGCGCCACCAGAAGGTCGCATGTTCATGGCGAACAACCTACTTCATAGGATCAACCGTGTCCTCAAAATCGTCGGCCGCAGGCGAGGGAAAACCGGCTGGCACCTGAATGTCGGTCAGTGGCAAGTCGCGGTCGATCAGCGTGACGCTGAGAGAATGAAGATCAAGCAACATGGCCCAGAACAATCTGTGAACATTAGTCATAGTTCCGATATGCCCCTGATCGTCAAGGACTACGGGTCACGACAAGGCAAAAAGGTGGGGACAGGCTGCTGATCCGGCACAGGTTGAGCGCTGAAGCGTGGCTTGGCTGGATCTTCCAGCCGGGCGGCGAACACTTGGAAACATAAAAACAACACAGGTGCCGCCCGGCGGATGGAGTAGTTGTGTCTGACGCTAACGTAAGGGGCAACTTGTCCTTTTGGTCAGCATATCAAGGACTGATTTTTATCAAACCCTTGGAACCCTTGCGCTTTGTAACGTCGTTTCAATAAATGCTCGCACAAAACAAGAAAACGTCGAGCAGAATACAACGGAAGGATGTGCGCTGATGGGCATCATTGATCCCAGCATCATTGCGGTCCTGAAGAACTACAGGCAGGCGCAACAAGGCAGCGCCTGCAAGGTCTCGGAACCCATAGGCTCAGTGCTGGTGGACTCGTTGCGGCGGATTTCGCTGCTTGGACCTGNTGCGGTCCTGAAGAACTACAGGCAGGCGCAACAAGGCAGCGCCTGCAAGGTCTCGGAACCCATAGGCTCAGTGCTGGTGGACTCGTTGCGGCGGATTTCGCTGCTTGGACCTGTGCGTGAGCCAGAGAAGGTCTGCGGCTAAGGCCGGCGACTTATGCATAGACAAAACGATCTTCTTTGCACATTCTGCATGTGCCGGCCCGCCATTCATTTTGTGGAAAGCGACAGGCCGGTTGATTGACGTTCTGAGCTGCTGATTTTCACAGTCGTCCCGAGGGTCGGACGGCAACACGGCGGACGCCAGATGACCGACACGACTATTAGCCACTCGCGCGCTGCTTATTCCTCCAACCAGAGCGGCGAAGCTGCTGCCCAGGATGACCTTGCCACTTTTCTTCGGGGATGGGTCAGCGCCTGTCTTGGTGACGGCGTACAGGACCTGGACACGATGATCGTGACGGCGCCGGCCAGCTTAAAGTCTGCGTTCTGCTGCTATGACGTCATGGCAGAGGAGATCGAGGTCGTGGTCCAACGCATCTGGTGGGACATTGCGGTCAAGCGGATGCGGGCGGGCCGTTAACTATGCAGGAAGGCTCAAACCACTCCGGTCCCCCGCATAGACGTCTCACAATCCGATGGAAGCGACCCTGGAAAAAGCTGCCAAGCTTTCATGTTTTCTTGCTGACAAACCAGCTTCAGCCTCTCTCGGCAGGATGCAGCGCCCTGCCATTCCCGCTGCCTCATCAAATGGGCTCATGAAACCACATTACAGACGGCG
>NZ_NWMQ01000085.1:0-5758 GCF_002901215.1 Paracoccus sp. SY
ACCACGTTGCAGGGAATGCCCCGCCGCATGGCGGCATAGCTGAGGCAGGAGGCGTGGTTGCCCGAGGAATGCGTGGCCACGCCCCGGGCGGCCTGCGCCTCGTCCAGGCCGAAGACGGCGTTGGCCGCGCCGCGCACCTTGAAGGCGCCGGGCTCCTGGAAGTTCTCGCACTTGAAGAACAACCGCGCCCCCGTCAGCTCGTCGAGATAATCCGAGGTGCGCACCGGCGTGCGCCGGATATGAGGCATGATGCGCTCATGCGCAGACAGCATGTCCGCGTAGGTGGGGATATACATGGCATCCTTCATTACGCGGCCTTCTGCATGGCGGGAACGCTTTGACGGTAATGGTCCTGCGCGGCGGCGACGCCCTTGCCCAGCGTCACGGGCAGGCCCAGATCCGCCATGACCATTTCCGCCGTGGCGATGCCCGACAGCGCCATCACGTCGGTCAGGCTGCCCAGGTGGCCGATGCGGAACACCTTGCCCGCGACATCGCCAAGCCCGGTCCCGAAAGCCACGCCATAGGCGTTCAGCGCGTGGCTGACGATCCTGTTGGCATCGAAGCCTTCCGGGACGCGGATGGCGCTGACGCTGTCGGAATAAAGCTCGGGCCGCTTGGCGCAAAGCTGCATCCCCCAGGCACCGACGGCGCGGCGCACGCCCTCGGCGATGCGGTGGTGGCGGGCAAAGACGTTCTCGAGCCCCTCGTCCAGCAGCATGTCGCAGGCGACGTTCAGGCCGTTCAGCAGCCCGACCGGCGGCGTGTAGGGATAGCCGTTGTTGGCATAGCTTTTCGCCATGTCGCGGATGTCGAAGAAGGTGCGCGGCAGTTTCGCGGTCTCGACCGCCGCCATCGCCTTTGGCGAGAAGCCCACGATGGCAAGGCCGGGGGGCAGCATGAAGCCCTTCTGGCTGCCGGTCACGGCGATATCGACGCCCCATTCGTCCATGCGGAAATCATAGCACCCGATGGAGGAAACGCCGTCCACGAACAGCAGCGCCGGATGGCCTGCGTTGTCCAGGGCACGGCGGACGGCGGCGATGTCGCTGCGCACGCCGGTGGCGGTTTCGTTATGCGTCGCCAAGACGACCTTGATCTGGTGGCCCTTGTCGGCGGTCAGGATCTCCTCGAACCGGTCGGCCGGTATGCCCTCGCCCCATTCCTGGGTGACGACCTGCACGTCCAGACCGTGGCGCTGGCACATGTCGATCCAGCGGTGGCTGAACATGCCGTTGCGCGTGGCCAGGACCTTGTCGCCGGGCGACAGCGTGTTGGTGATCGCGGTTTCCCACCCGCCCGTCCCGGTCGAGGGGAAGACGAAGACCTGTCCCTGGGTGGTCTTCAGCACCTTCTTCACCCCTTCCAGCGCCGGATGCAGGATGCGTCCGAAGACCGGGCTGCGATGGTCGATCGTGGGCATGTCCACGGCCTTGCGCAGCACTTCGGGGATGTTGGTTGGGCCGGGAATGAACACGGGATTCTGGCTGGTCATGGCTGTTCCTCCTCTGATAAGCGCAGAATACCACTTGCGGCCAGATGCCACAATTTTTCTGGAAATGTTTTCCATTTTGGCGTTAAAAGCCGAAATAGCGTGAAAGACCATGCGCTTGCCATTTTTCAGATGGCGCGCTGGATTTTCGCGGTTTTGGCAATGTATTCTTTAGAAAAGGGCGAAAATGTCTGAACCCACCCGTCGCCGGGGTCGCCCCCGCAGCGCCAAGGACCAGGGCGGCACCGTGCAGGTGCTGGATCGCGCCCTGGACATGCTGGACCTGCTGGCCACGCATCCCGGCCTGACCCTGTCCGAGGTCGCGGACCGCATCGGCCAGCCACCTTCGACCGTTCATCGGCTGCTTCATTCGCTGGCCGCGCGCGGCATGGTGGAAAGCGATCCTGCCACGCAGGCCTGGAACATCGGCGCCGCGACCTTCCGGCTGGGATCGGCCTTCATGCGCAGGTCGGGGATCGTCGAACGTGCGCGCCCCATCCTGCAGGCGCTGATGAAGCATACGGGGGAAACGGCGAACCTGGGCATCCTGAACGGCGATGCGGTGCTGTTCGTCAGCCAGGCGGAAACCCATGAAACCATCCGCGCCTTCTTTCCGCCCGGCACCCGGTCGCCCCTGCACGCGTCGGGCATCGGCAAGGCGCTGCTGGCCTATGGCCGGCCCGAGACGCTGCGCGCCTATCTGGACGGTCCCGGGCTGACCCGCTTCACCGAAAGGACGCTGACCACGCCCGAGGCCCTGACCGAGGACATGGCGCGGATCCGCGCGCGTGGCTTTTCCTTCGATGACGAGGAACGGACGCGCGGGATGCGCTGCATCGCCGCCCCGGTCTTCGACCTGACCGGAGAGGCGATTGCCGGCGTCAGCGTCAGCGGCCCCACGCACCGGATCGGGAACGAGCATGTCAAGACGCTGGGCGCGGTCGTGACCTCTGCCGCGGCGGAACTGAGCCAGGCGATGGGTGGATAGGCAAAAAGGCCTCGCAGTTGCCTGCGAGGCCTGTGGTCAGGGGTTGTTCGTGCGGATCAGTGGCCGCCGAAGAAGGCGAACTTGATCACGAACAGCGCCGCCACGATCCAGGTCGCGGCATGGACCTGGGACACCTTGCCCGTCAGCAGCTTGATCACGGCATAGCTGATGAAGCCGAAGGCCAGGCCGTTGGCGATGGAATAGGTCAGCGGCATGATCAGCGCGGTCAGGACGGCGGGGGCGGCTTCGGTCACGTCCTCCCAGTCAAGCTCGGCCAGTTCGCGCACCATCAGCGTCGCGACATACAGAAGCGCGGGCGCCGTGGCATAGGCGGGCACAGATCCGGCCAGCGGCGCGAAGAACATCGCCAGCAGGAACAGCACCGCCACCACAAGCGCGGTCAGGCCCGTCCGGCCCCCCGCCTGGACGCCGGACGCGCTTTCGACATAGGCCGTGGTCGAGCTGGTCCCCAGCATCGACCCCACGGTGATCGCGGTCGAATCCGCCATCAACGCGCGCGACAGGCCGGGATTGGTATGGGCCGGGCCTTCCTTCAGCAGGCCCGCGCGCTTGGCGACCCCGATCAAGGTGCCGGTGGCGTCGAAGACCTCGACCAGGACCATGACCAGGATGACGTGGAAGATGCCAAAGCCGATCGCACCCCAGACATCCAGTTGCAGCAACGTCGGCGCGATGGACGGGGGCATGGACATGATGCCGCCGAACTGGCTGACGCCCAGCAGGATCGCGGCCACGGTGATGACCAGGATGCCGATCAGGATCGCGCCCGTCACCCGCATCGCATCCAGCGCCACGATGATGAAGAAGCCCGCGATGGTCAGCAGCGTGCCCGGGTTGGTCAGGTCACCCAGCGTGACCAGCGTCGCTGGGCTGTCCACCACGATCCCCGACGATTGCAGGGCGATGATCCCCAGGAACATCCCGATCCCCGCGGCGACCCCGCTGCGCATCGACACGGGGATCCCCGCCACCAGCCAGCGCCGGATCCCCGTGGCCGACAGGAACAGGAAGATCAGGCCGCTGATGAAGACCGCCCCAAGCGCCTGCTGCCAGGTGAAGCCCATCGCGCCGACGACGGTAAAGGCGAAGAAGGCGTTCAGCCCCATGCCGGGCGCCATGCCGATGGGCCAGTTGGCCCACAGCCCCATCACGGCCGATCCGATGGCCGCAGCCAGGCAGGTGGCGACAAAGACCGCATTGCTGTCCATGCCCGTCGTTGACAGGATCGATGGGTTGACGAAGATGATATAGGCCATCGTCAGGAATGTGGTGATGCCAGCGATCACCTCGGTCCTGACGGTGCTGCCGTGCTGCGACAGCTTGAAGTAGCGTTCCATGGATTCCCTCCCGCGCGGCTCCTCCGGCCGCAATTCTGGCGCAGCTTATGGGGGCCTTGATCGGCGGAACAATCATCCCCATCCCGCAAGTCTTTCAATGGCTATTTGAAACCGCGGGCGATCTTTTCCGATTCGTTGATACAGAATTCCATCCCTGCCCGCTTGCCGTGCAGGCCGCGACGCGATTTGCTGTGGTCAAGCTGCCACAGAAAGGACGTCCGATGCGCTACAGCCGCGACTTGCGAGGATATGGCGAAACCACCCCCGATCCCCAGTGGCCCGGCGGCGCCAGAATCGCGGTGCAGATCGTCCTCAACTACGAGGAAGGCGGCGAAAACAGCATCGAGCATGGCGACGCGGCATCCGAGGCCTTCCTGTCAGAGATCATCGGCGCCCAGCCCTGGCCGGGCAAGCGGCACTGGAACATGGAATCGATCTATGACTATGGCGCGCGGTCGGGCTTCTGGCGCCTGCACCGGATGCTGCGCGACATTCCCGTGACGGTCTATGGCGTGGCGACCGCGCTGGAACGCAGCCCCGAACAGGTGGCCGCCATGAAGGCCGCCGGGTGGGAGATCGCGACCCACGGGTTGAAATGGATCGACTATCGCGACATCCCGCGAGAGGTCGAGGCCCAGCACATCGCCCAGGCGGTCGAACTGCACACCCGCGTCACCGGGGAACGCCCGCGCGGCTTCTATCAGGGCCGCTGTTCGATGAACACGGTGGCGCTGGGCTGCGAGGAAGGCGGCTTCGAATACCTGGCCGACACCATCGCGGACGAACTGCCCTATTGGCATGTCCACAACGGCAAGCCGCAGTTGATGGTCCCCTATACGATGGACGCCAACGACATGCGCTTTTCGTCGGGCCAGGGCTTCGGGACCGGCACGGATTTCTTCGACTATCTGCGCGACAGCTTCGACATGCTTTACGCCGAAGGCGCGGCGGGCGCGCCCAAGATGATGTCGATCGGCCTGCATTGCCGCCTGGCCGGGCGTCCGGGCCGCGCGATGGCGGTCCAGCGGTTCCTGGACCATGCGCGCAGCCACGAAGGCGTCTGGTTCGCCTCGCGCCTTGACATCGCGCGGCATTGGGCCGAGGTGCATCCCTTCCAGCCGCGCCAGCGTCCGTCGGAAATGTCGCGCGAGGATTTCGTCGCGAAATTCGGCGGCATCTATGAACATTCGCCCTTCATCGCCGAACGGGTCTGGGACGGGGAAATGGGCGCGGTCCATGACAGCGCGGCGGGTCTGGCGGCGCGCATGGCGCAGGTCTTCCGTTCTGCATCGGACGAGGAACGCCTTGGCGTGCTGATCGCCCACCCGGATCTGGCGGGCAAGCTGGCGCAGGCCAAGCGGCTGACGGCGGACAGCACCGCCGAACAGGCCAGCGCGGGGCTGGACAGCCTGACGGATGACGAACGCGCGACCTTCACGCGCCTCAATGACGCCTATGTCGCCAAGCACGGCTTTCCCTTCATCATCGCCGTGCGCGACCACGACAAGCTGGGCATCATGGCCGCCATGCAGGCCCGCATCGACAATGACACCGCGACCGAGCGCGCCGAGGCCGAACGCCAGGTCACCCGCATCGGCGAGCTTCGCCTGAAAGAGGCCCTGAAATGACCGACATGACCCCAGACCTCCCCCCCGCGGGTGCGCCGACTGGCGACGTGGCGCCTGTGCCGCGCGCGGCGGTGCAGCCCACGCCTTATGCCGGCCCGGTGGCGGGGCTGCCGCCGCAGACCGGCATGACCACCGACACGGCCGTCTTCACCGAGGCCTATGCGGTCATCCCCCGCACCGTGATGCGCGACATCGTCACCTCCTACCTGCCCGGCTGGACGGGGATGCGGATGTGGATGATCGCCCGGCCCTTGTCGGGCTTCGCCGAGACCTTCAGCCAGTACATCGTCGA
>NZ_NWMQ01000086.1:0-5513 GCF_002901215.1 Paracoccus sp. SY
GTGGCCGTGACGCAGCGGGAAGATCAGAAGAACAGAACACGAGCAGTCTTGCTTGACGCGGCACGCACCCTCTTGATGCGGGGGGAGATGGTGACTGTCACGGCAGCCGCGCACGAGGCGGGCATCTCGAAGGCCTCGGCCTACCGCTACTTCTCGGACCCCGCGCTGCTGGCGGCCGAGGCAGGCCTGCATCTGAAGGTGGCACCTTACGGGGACATCATCGGAGATGCCGCCACCCTGCGTGACCGGCTGGTCGCCATCAGCCTTTACTTCTTCGACCTGGCCCTGGCGAACGAGACGGCCTTCCGCACCTATCTCGGCCTGAACCTGCAGGCGGCTGCGCAATCGCAGGACGGCAGAACACCCCGTCGCGGTGCCCGCCGCATCCAGGCCTTCATGTGTGCCCTGGAAAACGAGACAGATATCGGCCCCGAACAGGCCCGCTCCATCGCTGCCGCGCTCGGCATGGCAACCGGGGCCGAGGCCTTGATCGCGCTCTTTGACATCGCAGGCCTGTCCGCAAACGAGGCGCGGGCGCTTGTAGCAGAAACTGCCGAGGCTATCTGCGACCGGATGCTGCCGTAGACAGTTCCTTCCAGAACCGGAGGACGCAGTACGGGCGTTATAGAACTCTAACCGTAGTAGTACGCCTCCTTGAAGGCAGATCACAAACCAGTTTGGCGGCTGGATGAACCCACCCGAGTGGGTTCCGTATCCCGGCTGGCCGGGTTAGGCAGTTCCCTCAAAGAAAACAACGAGGGGCAGTATCGACATGTTCAAGATCGGTTTCGCAGTTCTGGCAATGATGGCAGCTCTGGCTGGATGCGCGGGTGGCTACAATAGCCCAACGGACAGTGCCGCAGTCCGAACCGTTGGTGGGGCAGCCGCAGGTGCGCTTGTGGCAGACGCGGTGGGGGGCTCGAAGACCAAGGGCGCCTTGATCGGCGCCGTCGCGGGTGGTTTGTCCTGCGCCTCGGGAACCTGCCACTGAGGCCCGCCCGAACGGTCCAGGGTCAAGCCGCATGACTTGGCTCTTCCCGTTCATCGTGAAGACGGCTGTAAGGGCGAGACGACCCTCCAGCCTGCGTTATACAGGAACCGCTCCGCCCGAAGGTGATCTTATTGACCCCAGGTCTCCCGGGCGCGGAACGGGCGAGCGCAAGCCACGAGTATGCGTCCGGCAACACTGCCCAGCCCGATGCCCGTGAGGTCCGCCACCCAATCCGCAAAACTGCAGTCACGCCCCACAAAAGGCTGGATGATCTCGATCAGTCCACCGAAGGCTGCATAGACCGGAACGGCAACGAACAGCCAGCCCGGCCTGAGCGTGGCTATTGGAAGCGCTAGCCCTGCAAAGGCGAGGGCATGATAGATCTTGTCCGCATGCTCGATCGAACCCAGTGAAGGAGCCGTGACGGGTGTCAATGTCAGCAGCGCAATGATCGCTACCATCAGCACCGAAAGGCCAATGGCCAGTTTTGACTGGATGTGCATGAATGCCTTGTGTTGAGCGGAGTTCAACGGGGTCGCATTGGAGAGAACTGCCCACAAGGGCAGGGGCGGCTTGTTCACTACCGGACCCATGTTGCGGTGTCACCAGCCGCGAGGCCGAGGGCACTGGTAAGATGGCACACGACTTCTTGTGCAAGCCTTCCGTGCTGCAGCCCAGCCAGCGGTTCTCAAGACGTTGCAGCGATGCCCCGCTGAACATTTGCGCAGTGATCGGATGTCCGATCAGCGTCTATCCCAGCCGCTTGTGTTTACATCCCTCTCCTCTGCTGAAATACGAGCCACTCCGCTTTTGAAGGCTGGGGGACAGCGTGGCAGGAGCAGACAGCTGCCCAAGCGTGGCGCCGCAGCAAAGGAACAAGACATGCTCAGGGCGACATATGGCTGGACGATCAGGCTGGCGTCCCATCCGAAAGCAACCCACGCGCTAGGCGCCGTATCCTTTGCCGAAAGCTCGTTCTTCCCAATCCCACCCGACGCGCTTCTGATCCCGATGGTCATTGCCGAACGGCAGCGCGCATGGTGGCTGGCTTTTGTCTGCACCGTAATGTCCGTTCTTGGTGGCATCCTCGGATACATGATCGGCGCCCTGTTCTTCGAGGAACTCGCACAGCCGGTCCTTGCCTTTTATGGCTACGACGATGAGTTCTCCGCCTTTGCCGAGACCTATAATGACTGGGGCGTCTGGATCGTGCTGATCGCCGGAGGACTGACCCCCCTGCCCTTCAAGGTCGTGACGCTGGCCAGCGGAGCGACGGGGCTCAACATCATTGCTTTCGTCCTGTCCAGCGTGGCGGCGAGGGCGATGCGGTTTTATACGGTGGCGGGGCTGATCTACTGGTTCGGGCCCACAGTACGACACTTCATTGAAACGCGGTTGGTGCTGGTCTTCACGCTAGGCCTTGTTGTGTTGATCGGGGGGGTCATAGCCGTGCGTGTGCTCCTTTAGCTGCACGTCGTGGCACGTCAGGGTGAGCACGGCCTGGTTATGGAAACCAATTCGGAAGGCACGGTCTGTTATTATGCAGATTGTGTTGCCTCATGAACCTGGCAAGCAGCTATTGTCCGCCACACTGAACAATGAATTAATGATAGTCGCTCTCGGTCGTTCCAGCGGCGATCTGTAGGTCGATGCCGCCGCAGATGGCCAAGCTGTCGTTGATCAGGGTGATCTTCTGGTGATGACAGGCGCCGATCGGGTGGCGACCGTCGGAAGGAAAGATAGATCTGGTCGAGCGACATCAGCTTGACATGAAACGGCGGCAAGGGGCCACTCAGCACGATCAGGGCGCCCCCGCTCCATTTCAGCAGGAAGATGTTCAATCCTTCGCCGGTGGACCAAGGCATCCACAAACAGACCAGGCTTGATGGAGAAGCGGTCTGGCGCTAGCCCCTCATTATCGCTTTCGCCGGGCAGCATCTCGACTTGGAAGCCGAGATCCCAAGCCAATTATCATGTCTGAGTTGCGGTCGCAGTGAGGCTGAAAATCCCCCTCTCCCGACTGTTCAGATTTCCCGCTTCACCTCTGACTTCACACGTCTTGCAGGCGATTTCCACACCAAAGCCGCTTTCAATCCGTGTGTCCACCAAGTGACTTATCAACGATGGAATGTCTGTACTTACTTATCGAGGTAACCTTCAATGCTGCCTTTCCATAGACCATGTGAGCGTGGCGCCAAGCATCAAACTCTTCATCAGACAGACCATACCGGCTGAGTGCCTCATCGCGGGTGATCAACCCCTGGTTCACGGCTAAAACAACAGTCTGCTTCCGACTGGCCACCCACCGTGTGTCCGCATCCGGAAGGTCGGTAAGGCTAAGGAGTTGCCCAGCAGGTTTGGCAGTTCGGGAGGCCGGTGGCTTCTTGACAAGCATGGCAGTCCTTTACTGTGGATTTTGAAATACTCAGTGCAAATAACCTAAGGATCAAAAGGTTGGTCGTGCATCCCCTATGTTAGTATATTCTCGCTGGTTCAGAAACCTGACCTTCCGCATAGGTTAAGCGCCCGGTTGGCTTTCCAGGCCCACTTGATCCAGATTGTCTTGCTTCCGAGCGGAGCGCCCGCCCGGCAACGCCAGAACCATCAGGGCATGGCCGCGACAGCCAGTCCGAACATGATGATAGCGGCGAGGAACATGACGGCAGTGGTAACCAGGAAGTTGGCCATCGGGCGATGCTTGCTCAGCGGGTTGTAGGCCTCAGAACCGCTATGGGGGAGCCTTTCAGAGACTTTCTCATCTGCAGCGGAAGATGCAGTTGCCTCAGCAAGTCTCACTCCCCTGCCGCCGCTCAAAGCATTTCATGACAACCGGGGCAGGAGGTGAGGCCAAAGCTGAATACCCTAGCTGCAGGCTAGCTTGCCATTGCTGCCAAGCTCTCCCCGGAACCGAACATCAACTGCGAGATTTATCTCCATAAGCTGGCAGTTGGCATTGCGGTGTGCCTCCGTCATGCTTCAGTGGGAGGGCAAGATTGTGCGAGGCTTCTGTTTTCCTTTGGTGACCGCGGGCATGGTTTCGATAGCGGCTCCTTCGGTTCATGCTGATCAGAACCTCGGAGAGGTTATCGGCACCATTGCGAGAACCGTCCTGGAACAACAGCAAGCCGCACACGAGCAGGCCCTCTGGGCCGGGGTGGTTGAGAACGGGTCGGCGGCTGCCTATCGGCAATATCTGGACGCCTATCCCCAAGGACCGAACGCAAAAAGCGCACGGGAACAACTGACCAAGCTGGAGGCCGCCGCCGCCGCGACGAACCGCGCCGCTCAGGCTGAGGCCGCACTTGCTCTGACGCAGGCCGATCGTGTGGCCATTCAGCGGCGGCTTGATGCACTTGGCTTCTACAAAACCGGCATCGATGGTGTTTTCGGCGCCGGGACACGGCGATCTATAGCGGCATGGCAGGAGTCCAGAAAGCTCCCAGGCACTGGCTACCTGAACGCCGAACAGCTGCGACTGCTGCTTGGCCGTGCTGGGTCGGCGCCGGCTCCCGCGCCCCCTGTTGTGGACAGTCCCGTCACTTCGGCCGCACAAGCAGAACTCAACCTTGGCCTGACCCGGCCTCAGCGGGTGCAGATACAGCGCGATCTGATTGCCCTGGGCTATGATACCAATGGGGCGGACGGCTTGTTTGGTGCAGGCACCCGTGAGGCAATCAGAGCCTGGCAGCGCAATACGGGTCAGCGCGCAACGGGCTATGTAACGGCGGCGCAAGTAGGCGCCCTCCGCTCTGACGCTGAAGCTCGCGGTTCAGAGGCGGCAGGAGGCCGAGCAGCAGCCATAGATGAGGACTTGTTGGGATTGACGCGGAGCGAGCGGGCCCAGATCCAGCAACGGCTTATCGGCCTGGACTACCTGAAGGGTCAGGCTGATGGTGTTTTCGGGGCATCGACGCGGAACGCCATCAGCCGCTGGCAGGGTGACAATGGCCTGGACGAGAGCGGGTATCTCACGGCGGAACAGGTCAGAACGCTGCGGGAGCAGGTTCGCCGCTAGCAGAGGTTTGCACGCTGAGCCGTCACAGCTGTGTCGCATGGTCCAGTCGGGACGCCACAGGCAATGTTCTCGATGCCAAGCGAACCGCCGAAATAGCGTCTAGGCTGAGAGTAACGGCAAGAAAGTGAGTGAAATGAAACAGGCGTTGATCGGACTACTCATCCTCGGTGGTTGCGGAGCTCCCCCGGTGTCCGACTTTGGCACCGCAGACGAACACATCTACAATGGAAGCAGCTGGTATATTGCCGACAGGAGGGGCCAATTGGAGGTTGCATTGATGTCTGGCGGAGATGTGGATCATGTGAGTGAGTATCGGGCTGCCGCCCGCGACTACCTGCGCCAAAGCCAGCGCAGTTGTTCGACCGGCATCGGAAGGCCGGGCGGGGACAAGCGGTATGTGTTTGATTATTCATGCCGCTAACGTGCTCCGGTGGATTCACAAACGAAGTGCAACTGCCAAGATAATACAGGTATTTGCATAAGTTTTACGAATGGCTTCCCACTACC
>NZ_NWMQ01000087.1:2500-5481 GCF_002901215.1 Paracoccus sp. SY
CACATAGGGTTCAAGAAGCGAACCCGGGGAACTGAAACATCTAAGTACCCGGAGGAAAGGACATCAACAGAGACTCCGTTAGTAGTGGCGAGCGAACGCGGACCAGCCGAGCCTTGAGGATGACCAGAACAGACTGGAAAGTCTGGCCAGAGCGGGTGACAGCCCCGTATGGGAAGTCTGATGGGACGTATCAAGTAGGGCGGGACACGTGAAATCCTGTCTGAAGACCGGGGGACCACCCCCGAAGGCTAAGTACTCCTTGCTGACCGATAGCGAACCAGTACCGTGAGGGAAAGGTGAAAAGCACCCCGACGAGGGGAGTGAAACAGTTTCTGAAACCGGACGCCTACAAGCAGTCGGAGGGGGCATGACCCCTGACGGCGTACCTTTTGTATAATGGGTCAACGACTTGGTCTGTCTGGCAAGCTTAAGCCGTTAGGTGTAGGCGCAGCGAAAGCGAGTCTTAAATGGGCGCTTGAGTCAGACGGATCAGACCCGAAACCGAGTGATCTAGGCATGAGCAGGATGAAGGTTGGGTAACACCAACTGGAGGTCCGAACCCACACCTGTTGAAAAAGGTCGGGATGACTTGTGCCTAGGGGTGAAAGGCCAATCAAACTCGGAGATAGCTGGTTCTCCGCGAAAGCTATTTAGGTAGCGCCTCGGACGTATCCCTCGGGGGGTAGAGCACTGCATGGATGATGGGGGCCCACAGCCTTACTGAGTCTAAGCAAACTCCGAATACCCGAGAGGACTATCCGGGAGACACACGGCGGGTGCTAACGTCCGTCGTGGAGAGGGAAACAACCCTGACCAACAGCTAAGGCCCCCAATTCGTGGCTAAGTGGGAAAGCATGTGAGACTTCCAAAACAACCAGGAGGTTGGCTTAGAAGCAGCCATCCTTTAAAGATAGCGTAACAGCTCACTGGTCTAATCAAGAGGTCTTGCGGCGAAGATGTAACGGGGCTCAAGCCACGAGCCGAAGCTTTGGATGTGCATTTATGCACGTGGTAGCGGAGCGTTCTGTGATATAGAGCGCTGCCTCTTCTATCCTTCGGGATAGCGGAGGCAATGTTCTGACTGTGAAGCCGGGGCGTGAGCCATCCGGTGGAGTGATCAGAAGTGAGAATGTTGACATGAGTAGCGACAAACAGGGTGAGAGACCCTGTCGCCGAAAGTCCAAGGGTTCCTGCTTAAAGCTAATCTGAGCAGGGTGAGCCGGCCCCTAAGGCGAGGCCGAAAGGCGTAGTCGATGGGAACCAGGTTAATAGTCCTGGGCCAGGAGATGGTGACGGATCGCAGGTGTCGTTCTTCCTTATCGGATTGGAAGGGCGGCTGAGCGGTTCCTGGAAATAGCCCTCCACAAGACCGTACCCTAAACCGACACAGGTGGACTGGTAGAGAATACCAAGGCGCTTGAGAGAACCACATTTAAGGAACTCGGCAAAATACCTCCGTAAGTTCGCGAGAAGGAGGCCCGATTGGTAGGCAACTATCGGTCGGGGGCACAAACCAGGGGGTGGCGACTGTTTACTAAAAACACAGGGCTCTGCGAAGTCGCAAGACGACGTATAGGGTCTGACGCCTGCCCGGTGCCGGAAGGTTAAAAGGAGAGGTGCAAGCCTTGAATTGAAGCCCCGGTAAACGGCGGCCGTAACTATAACGGTCCTAAGGTAGCGAAATTCCTTGTCGGGTAAGTTCCGACCTGCACGAATGGCGTAACGACTTCCCCGCTGTCTCAAATGTGGACTCAGCGAAATTGAATTGTCTGTGAAGATGCAGACTTCCCGCGGTTAGACGGAAAGACCCCATGCACCTTTACTACAACTTCGCACTGGCATCAGGATTGCGATGTGCAGGATAGGCGGTAGGCTTTGAAGCGGGGACGCCAGTTCCCGTGGAGCCACCCTTGAGATACCGCCCTTCGCTGTTCTGATGTCTAACCGCGGCCCGTTATCCGGGTCCGGGACCCTGCGTGGTGGGTAGTTTGACTGGGGCGGTCGCCTCCCAAACAGTAACGGAGGCGCGCGAAGGTTGGCTCAGAGCGGTCGGAAATCGCTCGTTGAGTGCAATGGCAGAAGCCAGCCTGACTGCAAGACTGACAAGTCGAGCAGAGTCGAAAGACGGCCATAGTGATCCGGTGGTCCCGAGTGGAAGGGCCATCGCTCAACGGATAAAAGGTACGCTGGGGATAACAGGCTGATGATGCCCAAGAGTCCATATCGACGGCATCGTTTGGCACCTCGATGTCGGCTCATCTCATCCTGGGGCTGGAGCAGGTCCCAAGGGTACGGCTGTTCGCCGTTTAAAGAGGTACGTGAGCTGGGTTTAGAACGTCGTGAGACAGTTCGGTCCCTATCTGCCGTGGGTGTTGGAGACTTGAGAGGAGTTGCCCCTAGTACGAGAGGACCGGGGTGAACGTTCCACTGGTGGACCTGTTGTCGTGCCAACGGCAGTGCAGGGTAGCTATGAACGGACAGGATAAACGCTGAAGGCATCTAAGCGTGAAGCCCCCCTCAAAACAAGGTCTCCCTTGAGAGCCGTGGAAGACCACCACGTCGATAGGCCGGAGATGTACGTGCAGCAATGCATTCAGTTGACCGGTACTAATGGCTCGATAGGCTTGATTTGATCCGGAAGAAGGCAGACTCGATCCCTTCCTCCAAAAGCATCCTTGGACAACATCTTCCCGCATAAACGGGAAAACGCTGAGCGTGTCTTTCCCGGTCTGGTGGCCCTAGCGCGAGCAAAACACCCGATCCCATCCCGAACTCGGCCGTTAAGTGCCGCTGCGCCGATGGTACTGCGTCAAAAGACGTGGGAGAGTAGGTCACCGCCAGACCTGGAAAGACACGCAACATCTCCCTGAAACGATAAAACACCCGATCCAGGACAACAATGGCGCGGGGTAGAGCAGCCCGGTAGCTCGTCAGGCTCATAACCTGAAGGCCGCAGGTTCAAATCCTGCCCCCGCAACCAA
>NZ_NWMQ01000088.1:0-5424 GCF_002901215.1 Paracoccus sp. SY
GTTCTGATGAAGGGCGCAAAAGCCCATCCGAGATTGCTGAGAACCGGCCTGATCGCTCTCTGCTCGCATCTGCGGATTGCGCCATCGGGATCAAGCAAGGGCATCGGTAACATCAGAAGATTGTTCTAGCCGCATCCCGTCCTTCGGCCGGGACCGCGCTCCAGTCTCGGCCCTGTCGGCTTGCGATCGCTTGCGGGGGTAGCCCGGTTGTCCAGCCTCGCGCCAGAACGACCTTGGGAGTGGAGGCGGGAGGCCGAAGCAGGCTGTAAGCGAGACCACAGGGATCGAGCAAACAGCCTGTGGTCAACCGGGCGGGCGGTCGCGTGACAGCTTCGCGGGACAAAGCGGTCACTCCCAAATCAGCTTGATGCCTGACATCAGCAGCAGAAACGACAATATCCCTCGCAACCACCTGTCGGAAAGATAGCGGCTGCCGACATAGGCCCCAATCACTCCGCCAGCGGCAACAGCGACCAGCCATATGGGAAGCGATGACGGGATATGGGGCCAGGCCGTATATGCCCCGATCAAGGCTGCGAAGGAGTTTACGAGATTATAGACTGCCGAGGTTGCGGCTGTCTGCCGTGCCGTGCCCCAGTTCATCGTCAGAATGATGGGGGCAAGGAACACGCCGCCGCCAGTGCCGGTCGTTCCCGAAACGAAGCCGATAACGGCCCCTGTGGTCAAGGCTGCTGCGAACGGCGGCGTGGCTGGCGCATCCAGACCAGTCCTCTTCGCGGAAAACGCTGTTCGGGCCATTTGAAGGGCAGACAGGATCAGAACAGCCCCGACAAGCGGAAAATAGATACTCTCGGGCAGATGAAGGGCTCCACCCAGCATCGAGAAGGGAAAGCCAAGAACGGCAAAGGGCCAGACACTTTGCCAAGACAGCCGACCGGAGCGCATGAACAAGGCCGTGCCGATGCCCGCGACCAGCAGGTTCAGAGAAAGTGCGGTCGTTTTCATGGTAAGCGGGCCAAAGCCCGCCAGTCCCATAATGGCGAGATAGCCCGATGCTCCGGCTTGCCCGACCGCCGCATAGACCATGGCTGTGACCAAGAATGCCACCGAGAGCAGAAGCGTTTCGCTATTCAAGGTATCTCCACAGGCCGCGACACCCTACCTATGCGCATTGCAAGATGAGGGCCAGTGACGGCTAAGGGCTCTCCACGACACCGCCACCTTCGTGCAGGACGGCAGCGATGCCGACGAAGCGGCCGTTCGCTGCATCGCCACATTGGCAACCTGTCTGGAAGACACTTGACCCTAATAAGTAAATGCCTCAACTAGTCATCATTAGTTGAGGAGTTGATTCGATGGATGAGCCTCATGCTCTCGCTGCCTTCGCGGCTCTGTCGCAGGAGACACGGCTGCGCGTGGTTCGCCTGCTTGTTCAGGCCGGGCCAGAAGGCATGGCAGCCGGGGCTATCGGAGAAGCTCTTGGTGGTGCGACCACCTCGCGCCTGTCCTTTCACCTGACCCATCTCGAACATGCCGGGTTGATCCAGTCCCGGCGCGAGGGGCGTTACATTATCTACAGCGCCGTTTATCCCGCCTTGGCCGGTCTGGTGGGCTTCCTGATGAAGGATTGCTGCCAGGGGCATCCCGAGATCTGCGCCGCTGCCGTTGCGGCACTGAACTGTGCCTGTGACCCCACCCTCACCGAAAGCGCCTGAGCATGGATGTCATCATCTACCACAATCCAGATTGCGGCACCTCGCGCAACACGCTTGCGATGATCCGCAATTCCGGCATCGAGCCGCATGTTATCGAGTATCTGAAGTGCCCTCCGTCTCGCGTGCTGCTGGAGCAGCTGATCGCCCGCATGAGGATCACGCCGCGCGACCTGCTACGCGAGAAGGGCACGCCCTATGCCGAACTTGGCCTGGACGATCCGTCCCTGTCAGATGAGGCGCTGCTCGATGCGATGATGGCGCATCCGATCTTGATCAACCGGCCCATCGTGGTCAGTCCGAAAGGAGTGCGGCTTTGCCGTCCTTCGGAGCAAGTGCTTGATCTGCTGCCGCCCCAGAAATCCGCCTTCAGAAAGGAAGACGGCGAACAGGTCGTGGATGCCCAGGGCAACCGCACCCGCTCGGCCTGACCAGAGGATATCGCGATGACCCCTCCACGTCCGGCCAGCCGACTTTCCTTTCTCGACCGCTACCTGACGCTCTGGATCTTTGCGGCCATGGCGCTTGGTATCGCACTTGGCACGGCCTTTGCAGGTCTGCCGGATGCGCTCAATGCCATGTCGGTCGGCTCGACCAACATCCCCATCGCCATCGGCCTGATCCTAATGATGTATCCGCCGCTGGCAAAGGTGCGCTACGAGGAGCTGCACCAGGTCTTTGCCGACAAGCGGGTTCTGGTGCTGTCACTGGTGCAGAACTGGATCATCGGGCCAGTGCTGATGTTCGCTCTGGCCGTGATCTTTCTGCGCGATCAACCCGAATACATGACGGGCCTGATCCTGATCGGCCTCGCCCGCTGCATTGCCATGGTGCTGGTCTGGAACCAGCTCGCACGCGGCGACAATCAGTATGTTGCCGGTCTGGTAGCCTTCAACTCGATTTTCCAGATCCTGTTCTTCTCGACTTATGCCTGGCTGTTCCTGTCCGTGCTGCCGCCCTTGTTCGGTCTGGAAGGCAGCGTCATCGAGGTAGGCTTCTGGACCGTGACCGAGGCCGTGCTGATCTACCTGGGCCTGCCGTTTCTCGCAGGCTTCCTGACTCGCCGCATCCTGATCGCCCGGAAAGGCGCGGAATGGTATGGGGAGGTGTTCCTGCCGAAGATCAGTCCGATCACTCTGCTGGCGCTGCTCTTCACCATTGTCGCGATGTTCAGCCTCAAGGGCGGGGACCTGGTGCGCCTGCCGCTCGATGTGGTGCGGATCGCCATTCCGCTGGTGCTCTATTTCGCCATCCAGTTCCTGGTGAGCTTCGCCATGGGCCGGCTGATCGCCAGGGACTACCCGCGCACCACGGCCATCGCCTTCACGGCTGCCGGCAACAACTTCGAGTTGGCGATTGCCGTGGCCATTGCGGCCTATGGCCTGGCCTCGCCTGTGGCTTTCGCAGCCGTGATCGGCCCGCTGGTCGAGGTGCCGGTGCTGATCCTGCTGGTCAACGTCGCCCTGCGGCTGGGCAGCCGCTGGTTTTCCGAGACCACCCTGCACAATGAGGCCCGTGCATGATCGCCGACCTGCCGAACCTGTCGCCCGACGCCGTCCGTCAGCCGAACCTGCCTCTAGTGTCGCGCGCAAGCCACCCTCCGCGCATCCTGCTGCTCTATGGCTCACTGCGCGAACGCTCCTACAGCCGCTTCGCCACGCTGGAAGCAGAGCGCCTTCTGCAGCACTTCGGCTGCGAGACGCGCGTCTTCCATGCCAACGGTCTGCCGCTGCCCGACGACGCCGAGGCATCCCATCCCAAGGTGCAGGAGCTGCGCGAGCTGTGCCTCTGGTCCGAAGGCCAGGTCTGGACCAGCCCCGAGCGGCACGGCGCCATGACCGGCGTGATGAAGTCCCAGATCGACTGGATCCCGCTCTCAATGGGGGCGATCCGGCCGACACAGGGGCGCACGCTGGCGCTGATGCAGGTCTCAGGCGGCTCGCAAAGCTTCAACGCCGTAAACCAGATGCGCGTCCTTGGCCGTTGGATGCGCATGATCACGATCCCTAACCAGTCCTCGGTCGCCAAGGCATATGACGAGTTCGATGAAGCTGGCCGGATACGGCCGTCGAGCTATTACGACCGCATTGTCGACGTGATGGAAGAGCTGGTGAAGTTCACGCTGCTGACCCGCGACCTCTCAGGCTTCCTGACCGACCGCTACAGCGAACGGAAGGAAACGGCGGCAAAGCTGGAAGCCCGAGTGAGCCTGAAAGCCGCCACCTGATGAGCGCCACCCGCCGCTGGCCGGTTGTCTCAAGCCTCGGCATCGTCCAGATCCTAGCCTGGGGCAGCAGCTATTATCTGATGGCGGTGCTGGCGAAGCCGATTGTCACTGATACCGGCTGGCCCTTGCCCTGGGTGGTGGGGGCCGTCTCGGCAGCGCTTGCCTGTGCGGGGATGGTGTCTCCCTTTGTCGGCCGCATGATCGCGGACCATGGCGGACGTCCTGTTCTGGCGGCAGGCAGCGCGCTTCTGGCCACTGGTCTCCTGATCTGCGCCGCCGCGCCTCATCTTCCTGGCTTTTATCTGGGCTGGTGCGTCATCGGCCTCGGCATGAGTGCCGGACTTTACGATCCCGCGTTTGCAACGCTAGGCCGGCTCTACAAGGAACAGGCCCGAAGCGCGATCACCGCACTGACCCTCTGGGGCGGATTTGCGAGCACCGTCAGCTGGCCGCTTTCAACCTGGCTGCTTGGGCAGTTCGACTGGCGTGGAACGGTTGCAGCCTATGCGGTCCTGCATCTGCTGGTCAGCCTGCCGCTGATCCTGTGCCTGGTTCCCAAGGAGCCCCGGGCTCCTGTCAAAGCAGGTCGCGAGGTCCACGACGGCATGCATCTGGCCGGAGCAGAGCAACGGGCCTTCATGATCATGGCGGCCATCCTCGTGACCTCTGGTCTGGCTGTCACCATGGTCTCGGTGCATCTGCTGACCTTGCTGCAGGCGCAGGGGCTATCGCTCACCAAGGCTGTGGCAATCGGGTCGTTGTTCGGACCAGCCCAGGTCGTGGCACGCATGGTCGAGATGGCAGGACGGGGTCGCCATCACCCGATCTGGTCCCTGCTCTTTGCTTGCAGCAGCGTGGCGGCTGGTCTGATCCTGCTGGCGCTCGATCTTCAGCTGCCTGCCTTGGCTATGATCCTCTATGGCGCGGGGAATGGCGTCTTCTCTATCGCGCGCGGGGCATTGCCCTTGGCGTTGTTCGGCTCGGAGCGCTACCCCGCCTTGATGGGGCGCTTGGCACGTCCCGCGTTGCTGGCGCAGGCTGGGGCGCCAGTGTTTGGTGGAGCGCTGCTGAGCGTGCTTGGACCGGGCGGGACGCTCGCCGTCATTGCCGCACTCGGGCTGATCAATTTTGCCTTGGCGGCCATCCTGGTCAGGGTTTGTTTCGCTGGTTGGAGAAGCGCGCCCGGTTGAGCATACGCTACGGCTGCAAAGTGGGTTGCCATGCTGCACACGGCCTGACCGTCCGCAATGGGTTCAAAACGTCCATAGTATGGCCCTGAGCGATGCGGCGCTTTTGTGATCCGGTCGAACCTTCCCACAGGGCGTCTCGCTTCCCTTCCCTCTTTGATGGGCGCGTCCAGCTCGCCGCCCTGCAAGGTCCGCCGCCAGGAGAGAGGCGGCAGGCTGGATAGCTTCGACCGGCAAAGATGATCGAGGGATCCCCGCGAAGGCGCGGGGATCGAGGCAAAGGCGCGAGACCGCGCCTGGCCGGAGGATTCGGGCAAGCCGAACGCCCCTGCCCTTT
>NZ_NWMQ01000089.1:0-5387 GCF_002901215.1 Paracoccus sp. SY
GGCTCGTGGCGTTCCTCGGACACAAAGCGCTCGAACAGGAGATCATTGCGACCCGGATCAATGGCGGTGATGCCCAGCACATAGCAGACAGCCGAGTTCGCGGCCGAGCCCCGGCCCTGGCAGAGGATACCGCGGGAGCGGGCAAAGCGGACGATGCTGTGGACGGTCAGGAAATAGGGGGCGTAGGCGAGCTTGGCGATCAGGCGCAGCTCATGGGCCAGCGACGCCTTTACCTCATCCGGCACGCCTTCGGGATATCGGGAGGTTGCGCCTTCCCAGGTCAGCCGCTCCAAGGTCTCCTGCGGGGTCAGCGTCGGATCGTCCCGCTCCTCGGGATACTGGTAGCGCAGCTCATCCAGCGAGAAGCGGCAGCGGGACACGATCTCCGCCGTCCGCGCCAGAGCCTCCGGGTAGCGCGAGAACAGCCGCTGCATCTCGGCGGGCGGCTTCAGATAGCGGTCGGCATGGCGCTCGCGGCGAAAGCCCAGGGCCTCGACGGTGGTGTTGTGCCGGATGGCGGTGACCACGTCCTGCAGAATACGCCGGGACGGCTCGTGATAGAGCACGTCATTGGTGACGACTGTGGGCACCCGCAGCTGCGCGGCCATGGTCGACAGCTCATGCAGCCGCAGTTGGTCATTGGGGCGGCGGCGCAGGGTGAGGGCCAGATAGGCACGATCGCCGAAGACATCGCGCAGCCGGCGCAGGCGGAGCGCACAGGTGTCATCCGCCATTTCAGGCACCAGCACCGCGATCAGGCCCTCGGCGTGCTCCACCACATCCACCCAGTCGAGATGGCACTTGCCCTTGCCCGCGCGGGACTTGCCCAGGGTGAGCAAGCGGCAGAGACGGCCATAGCCTGCCCGGTCCATGGGGTAGACCAGCAGCGCCATGCCGCAGACCAAATCGAGGCGGCAGCCGACCACCAGCCGCACGCCTGTGGCTTTGGCGGCCTCCCAGGCCCGCACGATGCCAGAAAGCGAGTTGCGGTCGGTCACGGCCAAGGCGTCGATGCCCATCATCGCGGCCGTGGCAAACAGTTCCTCGGCCGAGGACGCCCCGCGCAGGAAGGAGAAGGGCAAGGTCACCTGCAGCTCGGCATAGCGGGGGCTGGTCATCCGATGACACCGTTCATCCGAATACCCCGTGCAGGAACCAGCGGTGGCTGCCAGTCTCGCTGTTCTCGCCATCGCCTGCCCGGAACACCCAGTAGCGCTCACCGGCCTCATCCTCGATGCGGAAGTAGTCCCGCACCGCGATCATCTCGGCATCGCGCTTCCACCATTCGCCGAAGACCCGCTCGGGTCCATCGGCGCGGGCCACCTTGCGGCGGATGCCCCGCCAGATGATCCAGGCAGGGGGATGATCGGGCAGCAGCGCCAGCGTCTCGATCGGCTCGGGCCGGGGCAGGAGGCGCGTGGGCCGCGGCCAGTGATCGGGCCAGCCGGCGCCCACAGGATCAGACAAGGGCGCGACGCGGGTGACGGAGCGTTCAGGGACATCGCTGGCGACCGGTGCCATGCGGTAGACGCCGCGTGCGCCCACGCGGTTGGCCAGCACATCGACGAGACCGGAGAGATCCGGGGCAGGGGCCTCCAAGAGCGAGCTGGCCATCTGCCGATCCTCCAGGGGCTCGACCATCACAGCCGTCAGCGACAGGATCTCGATGCCAAAACCCGGCGCAATGGTCTCGATCTTCTCGCAAAGGAGCCGGGTCAGCCGCTGCGGATCACGCTGCGGGCGGGCGAGACCCACGCGGACGGTCTGCACATGGGCATCGACCCGCCAGCAAAGAAGATCGAGCCGGCGGGCCCCGAGGCCGCGCTCCTCCAGGGCCGCGCAGAGCTGGACCACCAGCTTGCCGAGGTAGCGGGCAATGGTCTCGGCGGCGGCGATGGGTTCGGCAAAGCTGCAACGCACCTCCACAAGCTCCGACGGGCGTAGCGGCTCAATCGGCTCGGAGGCGTGGCCCAGAGCCTGATCCAGCCTGCGGCAGAGGTCCGGGCCGAAGCGCCGGGTCAGGGGCGCGCGGGGTTGATGGAGAAGATCGCCGATGCAGACAAAGCCCAAGGTGCGGAGGCTTGCGAGCGTCGCGGGCGGCAGCCGCAGGGCCTGAAGGGGCAGGGGGGCGAGCAGGGTCTCCGTTGTGCCCGGCGCGGCCACATGCATCGGCGTTGCGACATAGCGAGCCAGGGCATGGGCGGCGCCCCAGGTGTCGGCGACAGCGGCGCGGGCCGTGACGCCTGACATCACCAACCGGCCGATCAGTGTCTCCAGCATGGCCTCCTCGCCGCCATGGAGATGATCGGTGCCAGTCGAGTCGATCACCAGCCCGTCGGGCGGATCGACCGCGACGATCGGCGAGACCCGCTGCAACACCCAGAGCGCCAGCCGTTCCAGAGACGCTGCATCGGCCTGAGGATCATGGGGCAACACCTGCAGGTCCGGGACCATCGCCTGGGCTTTGCTCACCGGCATGCCAATCGAGAGCCCCAGCTCCTGGGCCACTGCACAAGCTGCCGTCACCAGCCGGCGGTTGCCGACGCGGCCCGCGAGCACCAGCGGCCTCTCGTCCGACGAGGATGCTGCTTCAGGCGCCGACCGCCTGAGCCGGTCGATCGGCCAGAACGGCAGGGTAACCGAGATGACCCGTGCCATCGCATGCCTCCAGTTCGATATCGAGACTTTCCCCCGCCCGCGCCCGGATCAGCTCGATGAGCCAGCGGGCCCGGCCGAGACCGGGGACAGGCAAGGGGACGGAGGGCAGCACCGAGATGCGCCAGCGGGTCATCGCCGCCGTAGGCTGGCCGAAGTCATAGGCCTCCTGCTGCCTACGCCAGCGACGGAGTGCGATGCCGGTGGTGCCCGATCCCTTGGCCGCCAGGTGCAGCCGACGCGAAGCCGTCATCGACAGCCGGGCAACATCCGCCACCACCGCGCCCAACCCGCCATGGCGCAGACCTTCCTCCATGCAGGCCAGCACCGAGACATCGTCGCCGGCCTCGACATAGATCACCCGATCCGGACCCAGGCCCGCCTGCTCCAGCCCTGGCGCGAAGAGATCGGCCTGCGTCACGCACCAGAGCACCTGTCCGGGAAGACGCGCCGCAATGCCCGCGGCAAAGCAGGAGGCGGCTGCCCCGTCCACCGCGCCATTGCCGCCACCTGCCACCTCGTGCAGGCAGCCGAGCGCCAGACCGCCACCGGGTAGACGGCGGTCTAGATCCGACACGCCAAAAGGCAGCACCTCGCGCGCCGCTGCACTCTCGCCCTCCATGGCTGCGATCTGCTTGCGCAGCGCAGCAATGGCAGGATTGAAGGAACGGGCAGGCATGAGAGAAGGAGGCTCCAGAAAAGCGGTTGCAGACGAACAGATGTCGTTCCTGTTTTGTTCCTGATGAGGCCGAAGTGTCAACACGATGCCGCAGAATGATCTGGGGATATCTCCAGGGTTCTGCCGTGTTACGCTGTCGTGACCAGCGGAGCCGATGATGTGCAACCTCTACAACCTGACCACCAACCAGCAGGCGATCCGTGATCTGGCGCGGGCGATGACGGACAGCCTCGGCAACCTCGAGCCGAGCCTTGATGTCTATCCCGATCGCCCTGCGCCGGTTGTGCGCAACACGGCTGAGGGTCGTGAGCTCTTGCGGCTGACCTGGGGCATGCCGACGCCGCCGCAGTTCTTGAAGACGAAGGACGCGCCCGACACCGGCGTCACCAACATCCGCAACACCGCCAGCCCGCACTGGCGCCGCTGGCTCGGAGTCGAGAACCGCTGCCTGGTGCCGGCCACCGCCTTTTCAGAATATGGTCAGAAGCCCGATCCGGTGTCGAAGCGCAAGCCGCTGCACTGGTTCGCCCTAGACGAGAGCCGACCGCTGTTCTTCTTCGCGGGCATCTGGACGCCCTGGACCGGCACACGCGGCTCGATGAAGACCCCGCGCCCGGGCGAGCATCAGCTCTTCGCCTTCCTGACCTGCGAGCCGAACACAGTGGTGGGCAAGGTCCATCCCAAGGCCATGCCGGTGGTCCTGACCACCGAGGATGAGATCGAGATGTGGATGACGGCAGAGTGGGAGACGGCGCAGGCGCTGCAGCGGCCGCTGGCTGATGAGGAGCTCATCGAGCTGCCAGAGGAAGCTCCCGACGAACCGCAGGGACGGCTTCTTTGAGATGGGGCAGGGCAGGAAGGTGCGGATCGCCACCTACAACATCAACGGCATCAATGGCCGGCTCGAGACGCTGCTCGCTTGGCTGGCTGAGACTCAGCCCGACATCGTCTGCCTGCAGGAACTGAAGGCGCCGCAGGCGAAGTTCCCAGAAAAGCAGCTGGCCAAGGCTGGCTACGCCTCCGTCTGGCATGGGCAAAGCCGCTGGAATGGCGTGGCGATCCTGTCGCGCGGCAGCGAGCCGGTGCTCACGCGCCGTGGCTTGCCCCGGGATCCTGATCCGAGCCAGAGCCGCTATATCGAGGCTGCGGTGAATGACCTGCTGGTGGGCTGCCTTTATGCTCCCAATGGCAATCCTGCACCGGGTCCGAAATGGGACTATAAGCTCAAATGGCTAAAGCAGCTCACCGCCCATTCAAAACAGCTGCTCGCTCTGAACGTGCCGGTGATCCTCGCCGGGGACTACAACATCATTCCCACCGAGCGCGATGTCTATAACCCCGATCGCTGGGGCGATGACGCCTTGTTTCTGCCAGAGGTCCGAAAGGCCTATGCGTCTCTTCTGAAGCAAGGCTGGTGTGATGCTCTTTCGGCCATCCAACCCGACAAGCCCACATACACTTTCTGGGATTATTTGCGCCATGCCTGGGAGCGGAATGCCGGGTTGCGGCTCGATCACCTGCTGCTCTCTCCCGATTTGGCAGCAAGGCTCAAGGACGCCGGTGTTGATCGGAATATGCGAGCTCAGACGAAAGCCAGCGATCATGCGCCGGTTTGGATTGTGCTCGACATTAAGTGATCCAATTTTTCCATTGAAGATCAAACCTGATCCCCGATGAGAGGCTTTTCTGTCAGAAAATGTTTCTGTATTGCAACCGGCATCTAAGGAGATCATCATGGATATCAACTATAATGAGCTGTCCCTTGAGCAGCTGAAAGAAATCCACAAGAAATCCGCAGCCGCCATTGCCGATTTCGAGAACCGCCGCAAAAAGGACGCCATCCAGAAGGCGACCGAAATCGCCAAGGCCGCGGGCTTTGCCTCGCTCGAAGACATGCTGGCCGCTCAACCTGCCAAGCAAAAGGCCGAGCCGAAGTATCGTCATCCGGAAAGCCCTGAGTTGACTTGGACCGGTCGGGGCCGAAAGCCCGGTTGGATTGCCGAAGCCTTGGAAGCCGGAAAGTCGCTCGCCGATTTCGCGATCTGATGGTTCG
>NZ_NWMQ01000009.1:0-132072 GCF_002901215.1 Paracoccus sp. SY
GGATTCGAACCCTCGAGACGGTTCCCCGCCTACACACTTTCCAGGCGTGCGCCTTCGACCACTCGGCCAACTGTCCTTGGGGGCGGTCTAACGGGTGTCCGCGACGGGCGCAAGTCAGAGCTTTGAAATACGTTGCTGAAGTTCCGCCAGCTGGCGCCGGATTTCCGCCATGTCCTCGGACCCTTCGCCTTCGACGGCGGCATGTCGCTTTGCAGGCTTGCGGACCGATGGAGTGTCGGACGAGGACGCATCCTCTATGCCGTCCGGTTCCGGGCCGGAGGCGCCGGTCCAGCCGCCCATCATTGCCTTGAGGAAAGCCTGCTGCTGACGATGAAGGGCGTCGAAGCCTGGGACGCGGGCCATGGGATGAGGCATGACGGCCATGTTCTCCATCAGCTTCGACTGGCTTTCGCGCAACATCTCGAAGCTGGCGGCCAGGAACTGCGGCACCACCGAATGCGCACTGGTGGCATAGCTGCGGACCAGGTCGGTCAGCACGTCGATGGGCAGGACATTCTCGCCCCTGCCCTCGTGCTCGGCGATGATCTGCAGCAGGTACTGCCGGGTCAGGTCGTCCCCGGACTTGAGGTCCACGATCTTGACCTCTCGTCCGGCGCGGATGAAGGTCGCAATATCCTCGAGCGTCACATAGTCGCTGGTTTCGGTGTTATACAACCGCCGACTGGCATAGCGTTTGATGAGAAGCGGCGCGGACGTTGCGGCCATGACGGACCTCGGGCAAGCGATTTACGCCATGATGGGTGCTGCAACCGCAAAAGGCAAAGCAATTTTCTGCACCTGCCAAAGACCTGGCAAGACCGCATGAAAAAAGGGGCGATGACGCCCCTTCCTTCCGATCACTGTCGGATGCGCTTATTTCGCGGCGACGGTCGAAGCAGCGGCAGCGGCTTTCTTCACGGCGACCTGGTTGTCGCGCACGACGGTTTCCGCAACAGTGCGGGCGTCGGCGGCGACGTCCTTGCCGGCGGTCAGCATCAGATCGACGGTGTCCATCTGGACCTTTTTCGCGACTTCCGCGAAGGCGGCCATGTGCTCGGCCGCGACTTCAGCCGAAGCCGAGGCGAAATCGGTCAGCGACTTGGCATAGTCCGAGGGTTCATGCTTGACGACGGCCAGTTCACCCACGCGGGCAATGGTGTCCTTGGCCCACTGGGCCGAAATCTCGGTCGAACGCTCGGCAGCGGCCAGGGCCACGCGAGCCAGCTTTTCACCCAGGACGCCCTGCGACTTGAACGCTTCCTGGAACGACGAGGTGTCGATCGGGAAATTCGCCATCATATCCTGGAAGTTCTTTGCAAAATCGGGGGTCTTCGCCATGTCATTCACTCCTGTCAACGCCGCGGAAGGACGTATTCGATGAGAGAGGTTTCCGCAGCCAAAGCCATTCTCGTGACCGGAATATGAATGCTGCGCCGCGGCATTTCAAGTATTTTATGCTGCGGCGCAGAAAAATTATGGCTCTCGGTTTCTCGAACCGAAAATTCATTACAAGGCATTGTTTCCTTTTGCCCTAAGCTGCCCTTTCGTGGACATAGCTTCCCGGCGCAGGGCCAAGTCCGGTTCCCGGATCGCGCGCCGGGACCATTCGCCCTGCCCTTTCAGCCAGCCAATCGCCCCAGCGCGACCACCAGGTTCCCGGCGCAAAGCTGGCTGATTCCTTCCAGGATTGGTGCCCTCCGCTGAAATCGGTGCTTCCCATGTAATGGCCGTATTTCTTCTTGGTCGGCGGATTGACGATCCCGGCAATATGGCCCGATTCCGAAAGAATGAACGTCTTGTCGTCCGAACCCATTCCGGCGACCCCCCGCCAGCAATCCTTCCAAGGTGCGATATGATCGGTCTCGCAGGCGATGGCGCAAAGGGGAACCTTGACGTCGGACAAATGCAGCTTGTGGCCCATCAGGTCGAAGCCCTCGCCGGCAAAGGCGTTCTGCTGGCACAGGCCGCGCAGATATTGCATGGCCATCTTGCCCGGCAGGTTGGTGCTGTCGCCATTCCAGAACAGCAGGTCGAAGGCCGGCGGCGTCTCGCCCATCATGTAGCTGCGGATGGCCGGCCCCCAGACCAGATCGTTGGGGCGCAGGAAGCTCATGGTGCGCGACATCAGCCTGGCGCGCAGCAGGCCGTGGCGGCTGACCTCCTCGGCGATGCCATTGACGAAATCGTCCTGCAGGAAGCTCACGAACTCACCCTGATCCGAAAAGTCGGTCAGGGTGGTGAAGAAGGTCGCCGAATTGACCCGGTCATCGCCCCGCTGCTTCAACAGCGCCAGCGTCAGGGCAAGTGTCGTGCCCGCGATGCAATAACCCACGACATTCAGGCGGGGCTGCGCGGTCAGGTCGCGGACCCTGTCCATCGCCTCCAGATAGGCGGCGACATAATCCTCCATCCCGATATCGGCGTAGCTGGCATCGGGGTTTTTCCAGCTGACGACGAACAGCGTCTGGCCCTGTTCAACCAGCCATTTGATCAGGCTGTTCTGCGGCTTGAGATCAAGAATATAGAACTTGTTGATCCAGGGCGGAAAGATCAGCAGCGGTGTTTCAAAGACCTGGTCAGTGGCGGGCTTGTACTGGATCAATTCGAAAAGCGGCGTCCGGTGAACAACCACGCCTTCCGACGTGCCGATATTCTCGCCCACCGAAAAGGCTTCGCGGTCCGCCAGCGACACGACGATATCGCCGCCATGGTGTTCGATGTCGCGGACCAGGTTTTCCAGGCCCCGGACCAGGCTTTCGCCTTCGGTTTCGACGGCGCGTTCCAGGGCGTCGGGATTGGTCGCCAGGAAGTTGGTGGGGGCCATCATGTCGACGATCTGATCGGTCAGCCAGGTGATCCGGCGCCGTGCAGTATCGTCGGGCATCTGCAGGTTCTGCGCGGCATCCTTCAACGCCTTTGCATTGATCAGATACTGCCGCTTGACGAAGTTGAAGTAAGGATGGCTTTGCCACAGCGGATTCGAGAACCGCTTGTCCTGTGCCGTCTCGTCATCCTCGGCCGGGGCCTGTCCGCGCGCCAGGGCCATGTGCGCATCGGCATAGTTCTTCAGCGTCTCGCCCCAGTAATTCACCTGGGTTTCCAGAACGCGACCGGGCTGTTCGGACATCGTCTTGACCCAAGCATTCGCGGCGGTCAGGAACAGTTCGGGTCCGGGCGCCTCGATGCCCGGATTGGGAAGAGACCGCGTCGCCAGCGCCACCCGCAGCCGCTGGCCCAAGGCCTCGATCCGTTCGATGTTTTCCGCCAGCTTCCTGGCCGTGGCCTTGGACGATCCCCGCGCCAAGGCGTCGGCCATGGCTTGCGGGCCGCGGCCCGGCTCGGGCGCGGTGTCAGAGGAAACCGGGGCCGCCTGGTCAATATGCATCTGCGGCGACGCCACCTGGGGATCAGCGGCAGCGGGCGCCGATTCCGTCTTGGCGCGGCGACGACGCGGGGCGGCTGCCTTTTCAGTGCCCGGCTTTTCAGCGTCGGCATCGGCGGCCTGTTTGATTATGTCCGCCTTGCCACGCTTCCCGGCAACTTCCTTGCCGCCAGATCCTGTGCTTCTTGCCATGATGCTGGTTCCCCCCTATTACCCGAACAATGATATGCGCAGGGCCGACATTGCGCAAATGCGGGTTTTGGACCCATTTGCCCAGTGATGCGTTTCTTCCTGACGCAGCAATGAAAGGCTGGCCCCTGTGGCAATCAAAGGTATAAAGGGCATCGTATCCTATGATGCGATGGAAACCATTCGGAATACCAACGAATGGATGGGCGCTTCTGCGCGGGCCATCGCGTCCTATCCGATCTTCGCGCTGAATCCCCACCCCATCTTCAAGCTGATGAGCGCGTGGGGACGGGTCACCGAACGCAGCTTCGCCCGGATGGTCATCAAGCCCGACTGGGAAATTCCCCCGATCGCGGGCGACCAGGGCCAGGACCATATCGTCTATGTGGAACCGGTGATGAAGCGCCCCTTCGGCGACCTGATCCATTTCCGCGTCGCACGCCGCGAAACCCAGCCCCGCAAGGTGCTGCTGATCGCGCCGATGTCGGGCCATTACGCCACGCTGATGCGCTCCACCGTCACCTCGCTTCTGCCCGACTGCGAGGTTTACGTCACCGACTGGCACAACGCCCGCGACATCCCGGTCAGCGAAGGCAAGTTCGACATCGAGGATTACACCCAGTACCTCGTCGATTTCATCCGCCATCTCGGGCCGGACACGAATGTCATCGCCGTCTGCCAGCCTGCCCCGCTGGCCCTGGCCGCCACCGCCATCCTGGCCGAGGATGATCCCGCATCGCAGCCGCGCAGCCTGATCCTGATCGGTGGGCCGGTCGATCCCGATGCCGCCGCGACCGAGGTGACGGATTTCGGCAACCGGATGACCATGGGCGAACTGGAACATCTGGTGATCCAATCCGTGGGCTTCAAATATCGCGGCGCAGGCCGGATGGTCTATCCGGGGCTGGCGCAGCTGGCGTCCTTCATCGCCATGAATGCCGAAACCCATGCACGCGCCTTCATGGACAAGATCTGGGGCGAAGCGCGCGGCACCGCGTCCGAAGGCGACAAGCACTACAAGTTCTATGACGAATACCTTGCCGTCATGGACATGACGGCGGAATTCTATCTTTCGACGGTGGACCGGATCTTCAAGAAGCTGGAAATCGCCCGGAACGAATTCGTCGTGAACGGCCGCCGCGTCGATATCGGCAAGATCAGCGATGTCGCCATCATGACGGTCGAGGGGGCGAATGACGACATCTCGGCCCCGGGGCAATGCGTGGCGGCACTGGATCTGTGCACGGGCGTTCCCGCGGACAAGAAGAAGCAGCATCTGGAACCCGGCGCGGGCCATTACGGCATCTTCGCGGGCAAGTCCTGGCGGCTGAACATCCGCCCGCTTGTCCTGGACTTCATCGACGAAAACATGAACGTCCCGGATTCGATCAAGCCTCGCCGACGTCGCACCCGTGGCGGGGTGGCGGCGGATTGCGGCGTCACCGATCCCATCGGCGACAGCAGCAAGATCGCCGTCTGATCCGCCGCACCTGAACAGGCCTTGCCCGTGGTCAGGGACAAGCCTGGATCCAGTTCGAAATCCTTGGCAGAAGATCGCGGGTCAGGTCTGGCGACAAAGCCTCGCCTGCGATCACATGCGCATCGGGGTCGTCGTTCGGTCCCGGTTCGACCTTGATGACGGTGGCCCCGCCGCCCCATTCCGCCGCCACCCGTTCGCTGGCCCGGTGGTCGATGATGCGGTCACCCTCGGTCCAGACGAACAGCGCGGGGGACTGTGCATTCCGGTAATCGCCCTGCCGCCCCTGCCGGATCACCGCCCCAACCGCCAGCGTGGCCGAAACCGGATAACAGCTTGTCCATCGCCTGCGGTGCATGTCGTTGCGCGTTGCAAAGCACCGCTGGGGATCGCCCAGCAGCCGCAGGACCGGCCGCATCAAGGGCAAATCCAGCATCCATGCATTGCCGGCCTTCAGCGCGAAGTTGGGCGAGATCAGGACCACCGCGTCGATCATCCGGCCCAGTTGCGGGTGGCGGGCCGCCTGCGCCGCAAGCGTGGCACCCGTGGACATGCCCAGCACGACCACCCGCCGCCCCATGCCGCGCGCCAGGGCCAGGCCTTCCGCCAGATCACGCCACCAGTCCTCCGCCCGGGCCGCAGCCAGTTCGGCACCGCCCTGCCCATGTCCCGTCAGGCGGATCCCCAGCAGGTTTGCGCCCAGGCGCCGCGCCAGATCCTCGGGCAAGGGACGCAGTTCAGCCGGACTGGCCGAAAAGCCGTGGACATAAAGGATTGCCAGGTCGGCCGCCTGACCGGGCTTGTCCGCCCATTGTAGATAGGACACGACCTCGGGGCGGATGCCCGCCTCTCGTTCTTCCAGCCAGGCTTGTGGATCAAGTGGCGGATCGACCGGCAGCGAATCCATGCGCAGCCGGTCGCGCGGCCCCAGGACCCACATCAGGCCGAACACCGCAACCAGCCCAAGCGCAAGCCTAGGCCAGAACATCGCCAATCGACTGCCCGATCAGCGCCAGACATTCCGGGGACGAGAAACGGTGATCGGCGCCCTTCACCAGCGTCAGCCGGATATCGTCGCCCGCCGCGTGATCCAGCAGGCGAACGGCCCATTCGGCCGGCACATCCGCATCCGCCGTCCCTTGCAGCATCCGCACCGGGAAAGGCAGGTGCAGGGGTTGGGTCATGACCAGGTGGCGGCGCCCGTCCTCGATCAGGTGGCGGGTGATAACATAGGGCTTGTCGCTGTATTCGCTGGGCAACTCGATCCGCCCGGTCCTTGTCAGGGTCTGTCTTTGCGCATCGCTGAACCCGGCCCAGAAGCCCTGTTCCGTGAAATCCGGTGCTGCCGCGATGGTGACAAGGCCCGCCACCCGCTGCGGCAAGGCGCGCGCGACCAGCAGGGCGATCCATCCCCCCATCGACGATCCGACCAAGACCTGCGGCCCGTCGGTCAGCGCCTCGATGACATGGCGCGCGTCCTCGAACCAGTCGCCGATGCAACCTTCCTCGAAGCTGCCGCTGCTGTCGCCGTGGCCGGAATAATCGAAGCGCAGGAAGGCGCGGTTCTGCTGCCGCGCCCAGTCGTGCAGCCAGACGGCCTTGGTTCCTGTCATGTCCGACTTGAACCCGCCCTGGAAGACCACGCCCGGGCCGCGCCCGTTGCTGCGCTGAAAGGCGATGCGCCGACCGGCGGGGGTGTCCAGATATTCGCTCATTCACGGCTCTCCTGCGATGGTGGCGCTTATCTTGACAGTTTTCCCGCCCCGGTCCAATGGAGGGCGCAGATAACCCGCAACCGGGCGTTCCGTGGGCGCCAAACCGACGAGGAGGACCTATGTCCCAGATTTCCCTCACCTTCCCCGATGGCAATTCGCGCGACTATCCCGCAGGCATCACCGCCGCGCAGGTCGCGGAAAGCATCGCGCCCAGCCTTGCCAAACGCGCGATCTCGGCCAGCCTGGACGGGCGGCATATCGACCTGCAATGGCCGATCACCGGCAGCGGCGCGATCAGCATCAACACGATGAAGGACGACGCCGCCGCGCTGGAACTGATCCGCCACGACTTCGCCCATGTCATGGCCCGCGCCGTGCAGGAAATCTGGCCCGACGTGAAGGTCACCATCGGCCCGGTGCGCGACTATGGCTGGTTCTACGACTTCGACCGTGCGGACCCCTTCACCCCCGAGGATCTGGGCCGGATCGAGGCGAAGATGAAAGAGATCATCGCCGCCCGCGATCCCGTCCGCACCGAGGTCTGGGACCGCGACCGCGCCGTCGCCTATTACAAGGACCGGGGCGAGCCGTTCAAAGTCGAACTGATCGACCGCATCCCCGAAGGCGAGGACCTGCGGATGTACTGGCATGGCGACTGGCAGGATCTGTGCCGCGGCCCGCACCTGCAGAACACCGGCCAGCTTCCCGCCGACGCCTTCAAGCTGACCCATATCGCGGGCGCATATTGGCTGGGCGACAGCACCCGGCCGATGCTGCAGCGCATCTATGGTGTGGCTTTCCGCAACCGCGACGACCTCAAGGCCCACATGACCATGCTGGAGGAGGCCGCCAAGCGCGACCACCGCAAGCTGGGCCGCGAGATGGACCTGTTCCACATGCAGGAGGAAGCGCCGGGCCAGGTCTTCTGGCACCCGAACGGCTGGAGCATCTATACCACGCTGCAGGACTATATGCGCCGCAAGCAGCGCGCTGACGGCTATGTCGAGGTGAACACCCCCCAGGTCGTCAGCCGCAAGCTGTGGGAAGAATCCGGCCACTGGGACAATTACCAGGAAAACATGTTCATCGTCGAAGTGGACGAGGAACATGCCAAGACCAAGACGGTCAACGCGCTGAAGCCGATGAACTGCCCGTGCCATGTGCAGGTCTTCAACCACGGCCTGAAATCCTATCGCGACCTGCCGCTGCGGATGGCGGAATTCGGATCCTGCAACCGCTACGAACCCTCGGGCGCGCTGCATGGGATCATGCGGGTGCGCGGATTTACCCAGGATGACGCGCATATCTTCTGCACCGAGGAGCAGATCGAGGCGGAGACGAAGAAGTTCATCGAATTTCTGGCGGGCGTCTATGCCGACCTGGGCTTTACCGACTGGCGCATCAAGCTGTCCACCCGCCCCGAAAAGCGCATCGGCAGCGACGAAAGCTGGGACCGGGTCGAGGCCGCGCTTGGCAATGCCTGCCAGGCGGCGGGATACGATTACGAACTGTTCCCCGGCGAAGGCGCCTTCTATGGTCCCAAGCTGGAATTCGTGCTGCGCGACGCCATCGGTCGCGACTGGCAATGCGGCACGCTGCAGGTGGACCCCAACCTGCCCGAACGGCTGGACGCGGAATATGTCGGACCCGACGGCGCCAAGCACCGCCCGATCATGCTGCACCGCGCGGTCCTGGGCAGCTTCGAACGCTTCATCGGCATCCTGATCGAGAACAGCGCGGGCAAGCTGCCCTTCTGGCTGGCGCCGCGCCAGGTGGTCGTGGCCTCGATCGTCTCGGATGCCGATGCCTATGTGGCCGAGGTGGTGGAGACCTTGCGCGCCGCAGGTATTCGCGCCGAGGCGGATACCCGGAACGAGAAGATCAACTACAAGGTGCGCGAACATTCGGTCGGAAAGGTCCCGGCGATTCTTGCCATCGGCATGAAAGAGGTAGAGGATAGGACCGTCTCGCTTCGGCGCCTGGACCAGCAAGGGTCGCGTTCGTTACCGTTAACCGAAGCCATCGACGCACTGAAAGACGAGGCCACGCCCCCCGATCTGCGCTGAATCGCGGCTTTTCAGGGGTTTGTCGCGTGCAGATTTTATCTGCGCGCGTTTCCTTCTTGCGTTTTTTAACGATTCGTCCATCCTCTCACCTGCGTGAGCGAAGCCTTTCTACCGCCTCCCGTTCAGGGCAGCCGGAAGTTCGAAAGCAGGCTGCACGGCCTGGCGCAATCCTGCGTCGGGATGACTTGAAGGAGAGAACGGTTATGGCGACCGGAACGGTTAAATGGTTCAACGCCACCAAAGGCTATGGCTTCATCGCCCCCGATGACGGCGGCAAGGACATCTTCGTCCACATCTCGGCCGTCGAACGTGCAGGGCTGACGGGCCTGAAGGACAACCAGAAGATCGCATACGAGCTGCAGTCGGGCCGCGACGGCCGCGCATCGGCCAGCGATCTGAAGCTGCTCTGAACCAGCTTTGTCAAGGTTGCGAAACGGCCCGTTCGCGGGCCGTTTTCATTTTGCCGAACACGGCGGAAAGGACGGGCCATGATACCCTTGGACATCTTCGCGGACCCGGTCTGCCCCTGGTGCCTGATCGGCAAGCTGGAACTGGACCGCGCGCTTGAAAGCCGGCCGCTTCATCCGTTCCAGATCACCTGGCATCCCTTCCGCCTGAACCCGCAGATGCCGAAGGGAGGCATGGACCGGATCGAATACCTGCGCGCGAAACTTGGCTCGCGCGCCGAGGACGCGTCCCGTGCCGTGGCCGAACGGGCGGCAGGCCTTGGCCTTGACCTGAACCCCTCGCCCCGCGAACCGGATACGACCGATGCCCACCGGCTGATGCATTGGGCGGGCCTGGAAGGCGCACAGACCCGTGTGATGTCGGGGCTGCTGCGCGCCCATTGGCAGGAAGCCCGCGACATCGGCGATGCCTCCGAACTGGCGCGCATCGCCGCAGCGGCGGGCATGGACGCCGATCTGGTGACGCGCCTTCTGGCAAGCGACGCCGACCGGGCCGAGGTTGCGGCCCGCGAAGGGCACGCCCGCGAACGCGGCATCTCCTCGGTGCCGACCTTCATCGTCGCCAACCAGCACGCGATCAGCGGCGCGCAGCCGGCAACCCTGTGGCAGCAGGTCATCGACGAACTGGCGGAAAGCACCCTGAAATAACTTGCACAGTGTGCAATATTCCAGTATAGGCTGCGCCTGACCGAAAGGCCTCCCATGTCCATGACCGCCTCTGACGCGACCGCGCCGCAGCGTCGCCTGCCCTTGCCGGAATTCGTCGCGATGCTGGCGTTCCTGTTCGCCACCGTCGCCTTTTCCATCGACGCGATGCTGCCCGCGCTGCCCGACATCGCGACAGAACTGACGCCGGACAATGTGAATCGGGCCCAGTTGATCCTGACTGCCTTCATGGCGGGCATGGGACTGGGCACCCTTTTCGCCGGCCCCATTTCGGATGCGGTTGGACGCAAGCCTGCGATCTACATGGGCTCTGCCATCTATGTCGTGGCAACGGTGGCCGCGATCTTTGCCACTTCGATCGAATTTTTGCTGGCCGCTCGGTTTGTCCAGGGACTCGGCGCCGCAAGCCCGCGCATCGTCGGCATGGCGTTGATCCGCGACCTGTATTCGGGCCGGGAGATGGCGCGGATTTCCAGCTTCGTCATGATGGTCTTCATCCTGATTCCCGCACTCGCCCCGTCCATCGGCGCAGGCATCATCTGGTTTTCCGGCTGGCACGGCGTCTTCGTGGCTTTCATCCTGTTCGCCCTGGTGGGAACCATCTGGCTGGGCCTGCGCCAGGCCGAAACGCTGCCCCCTTCGGCCCGCCGTCCCCTGCGCATCGCCCCCCTCAGCGCCGCCGCGCGCGAGGTGCTGTCGGACGGACAGGTCATGCTTTGCACGCTGGTGCTGACCCTGGGCTTCGGACAGATGTTCGGGCTTCTGTCCTCGGCCCAGCAACTGTTCGGAGAGGCCTATGGCAAGGGCGACAACTTCCCGGCCTGGTTTGCGCTGATGGCCTTGCTGTCGGGGATCGGCACGCTGCTGAACGCCACCTTCGTGATGCGCTTCGGAATGCGGCGCATCGCCAAATGGGCCTATGTCATGCAGACCGTCGTGTCGGCCGTGATGCTGGCGCTGACCTTGACGGATGCGCTGCCCCCCAGCCTGCGCTTTCCGGCCTTCTTCTTCTGGGCGGTCAGCGTGTTCTTCATGGCAGGCGTGACCTTCGGCAACCTGAACGCCCTGGCCCTGCAACGCATGGGTCATATCGCGGGCATGGCGGCCTCCATCATCGCCGCCCTTTCGACCATCGCGGCAACCCTAATCGCCGCGCCGGTCGGGCTGCTTTACAACGGCACCGCGATCCCGGCGATGACCGCGACGCTGGTCTGCTCAGCCCTCGCCTGGGTTCTGATGAAGCGCCTGCGGGATTGACAGATCGGCCGGGCGCGACTGCGACGTGACCAAGCGCGCATTGGCCAAGTCGTTTTCCAGATGTGCCGCGATCTGATCCGCGTCCTTGTCAAAGCCCTGCCATCGCGCGGTCAGCCGCCGTTCTAGTTCCGGCACCGGCACGTCAAGCCAGACCCTCAGGTCGTATCGCAGCCCGTTCCAGGGCGCGCGGTCCAACAGCAGATAGTTCCCCTCGACCACCACGAGGCGGTGACGGGGGGAAACGACCCCTGCGCCTGCCACGGCAATCTCTCGGCTGCGGTCGAAGACGGGAAAGATGACCTCGCTGTTCGGCACGGCCAATCGCTGGACCAGAGAAGCAAAACCTTCCGTATCAAACGTCTCGACCGCACCCTTGCACGCCAGCAGCCCCCGCGCGGACAATACCCGGTCGTCCAGGTGGAACCCGTCCATCGGCACCAGCACGGCATCCTCCAACCTGCCGACCAAAGCTTCGGCCAGCGTGGATTTGCCCGACCCCGGCGCGCCTGCGACCGCAACCAGCACCCGCGCGCCATCCAGTGCGCGGATCCGGGCCAGCAATCCCTGTCCCTCTTCTGTGTCGAAATATCCTGGGGGAAGTCCGAAGGACTGGGGGCGAAGCCCCCCTTCCCCGCCCGTCATGCCGCGACCCCTTCGGGCACGCGGGCCCCGGTCATATAGGCCACAGCATCGGACATCGTGTGTTCCTTCGGGTTGATCACGCACAGCCGACGTCCCAACCGGTGAATGTGGATGCGGTCCGCGACCTCGAAGACATGGGGCATGTTGTGGCTGATCAGCACGATGGGGATGCCGCGCGACCGCACGTCCAGGATCAGATCCAGCACGCGGCGGCTTTCCTTGACGCCAAGCGCGGCGGTGGGTTCGTCCAGGATGATGACGCGGCTGCCGAAGGCCGCGGCACGGGCCACGGCCACCCCCTGCCGCTGGCCGCCCGACAGCGTCTCGACCGGCTGGCCGATGTTCTGGATCGTCATCAGGCCCAGTTCCGACAGCTTCTGGCGGGCGAAGGCGTCCATCGCCGGCTTGTCCAGCATCCCGAACCACTTGCCCATGATGCCGCCGCGCCTGATCTCTCGGCCCATGAACATGTTGTCGGAAATCGACAGGGCGGGCGACAGGGCAAGGGTCTGATAGACCGTCTCGATCCCCGCCCTGCGCGCCTCAAGCGGGCTGGCGAAGCTGACCGGCTGGCCGTCCAGGCGGATCTCGCCCTCGTCGGGCTGGACCGCGCCGGAAATCGCCTTGATCAGGCTGGATTTTCCCGCGCCGTTGTCGCCGATCACGGCCAGGATTTCCCCCGGATACAGATCGAAGTCAGCATGGTCCAGGGCGGTCACGCGGCCATAGCGCTTGACCAGATTGCGGGCATACAGAAGCGGCTGGGTCATGACGAGATTTTCCTGATCCATTGGTCGATGGCGACGGCGACGATGATCAGCCAGCCAGTCGCGAACAGCTGCCACAGCACATCGACGCCGGCCAGCCGCAGTCCCGAATTGAAGACGCCCACGATCAGCGCCCCGATCAGCGGCCCCAGGATCGACCCGCGCCCCCCGAACAGGGATATGCCGCCGATCACTACCGCCGTGATGGATTCCAGGTTCGCCTCGAAGAAGGATGTCGGGCTGACCGATCCCACGCGGCCGATCGACGACCAGGCGGCAAGCGCACAGATCGCGCCGGATACGATATAGACCGACATCAACACGCGCTTGGTCTGGATGCCCGCCAGGGCCGCGGCCTCGGGGTCGTCGCCCACGGCATAGACCCGGCGCCCCCAGGCGGTGTGGTTCAGCGCATACCACAGGACCGCGAAGACCAGGATCATCAGCACCACACCATAGGTCAGCACCGCGCCGCCAAGGCTGAAGCGTTCGCCGAAGAACTTCAGCATCGGCGCCTCGGCGTCCAGGGTCTGGCTGCGGATCGTCTCGCGGTTCGACAGGTAATAATTCAACGCAAGGAAGATATTCCAGGTGCCCAGCGTCGTGATGAAGGGCGGCAGCTTCAGCCGCGTCACAAGCGCGCCGTTCAACGCGCCTGTCGCGCCGCCCACGGCCAGGCCGATCAGGATCGCGATGGGCACCGGGATGCCGAAGTCCACGGACAGCTTGCCCATGATGACCGACACCATCACCATGACCGCCCCCACCGACAGGTCGATGCCCGCCGTCAGGATCACCAGCGACTGCGCCGCCGCCAGCGTGCCCACGACCGCCACCTGCTGCAGGATCAGCGACAGGTTGAAGGCCGAAAAGAAGTTGGGCGATACCAGCCCGAAGACCGCCACCGACAAAAGCAGCACGATGACCGGGACCATCGTGGGAAAGCGGTGCAGGAAGTGCTGCACCCGGTCAAGCGCGCCACGCGAATGATGCTCGAAGCTCGCCACCGTCTCGGACGGGTTTCGCGCGACCACGGGATCGGGAGTGTCAGACATCGGGCCCTCCGAAGTTCAGAAAAGGGCGGCCGCAAGTGCAGCCGCCCGATTTTCGCCGGTCAACCCCAGCACTGGGCCAAACCGTCCTCGACGCTGATCGAGGCCACGCCCTCGACCGGTTGGTCGGTCACCAGGTTCACGCCGGTGTCGGTGAAATCCAGGCCCTCGGTGGTCTGTGGCTTGGTGCCGTCCTTGGCGAAGGCGGCAATCGCCTCGATCCCCATGGAGGCCATCTTCAGGGGATACTGCTGAGAGGTCGCGCCGATCACGCCGGCCTTGACGTTCTCGACGCCGGGGCAGCCACCATCGACGGAGACGATGGTCACGTTTCCTTCCATCCCAAAGGATTTCAGTGCCTCATAGGCCCCGGCGGCAGCAGGTTCGTTGATCGTATAGACCAGGTTGATGCCCGGATCCTTCTGCATCAGCGCCTCCATCGCCTGGCGGCCGCCTTCCTCGTTGCCCGAGGTGACGTCATGGCCGACGATGCGCGGGTCTTCCTCGTCGCCGATGACGTTGTTGTCCTTCACGTCGATGCCGAAGCCTTCCAGGAACCCCTGGTCGCGCAGCACATCGACAGACGGCGCACTTGCCGACAGATCCAGCATCGCGATCTTGGCGTTCTCGGCCTCGGCCCCCATCTTGCCCGCGGCCCAGGCGCCGATCAGTCGGCCCGCTTCGCGGTTGTCGGTGGCGAAGGTCGCGTCGGCTGCGTCGATGGGATCCAGCGGCGTGTCCAGCGCGATGACCAAGATGCCTGCATCGCGCGCCTGCCCGACCGATTCCGTGATGGCCTTGGTGTCCGACGCGGTGATCAGGATGCCTTTCACGCCCGCGGCGATGCAGCTTTCCATGGCCTGCTGCTGGGTTTCGTGGTCGCCGTCGATCTTGCCGGCAAAGCTCATCAGCTCGATGCCCAATTCCTGCGCCTTGGCAGTCGCGCCTTCCTTCATCTTGACGAAGAACGGGTTGATGTCCGTCTTGGTGATAAGGCAGGCCTTGACCGGATCCTGCGCGGCGGCAAGGCCCGCGGAAAGCGCCAGGACCGAAGCGGCCAGCGAAAGGCGAAGCGAAGACTTGATGATCATACTGAATACTCCTCCGATTGGCGGCACCTCCTCCGCCTTGCCTTTTCAGAAAGCATGAAGCGTTTCCTCTTGTCAATAAGTCAATCATGTTGATTAATTCATTTCAGGAGGCGATATCCATGCTGAATGACCCCCGGAACTGGCTGGATCTCAGCCGCAATGAACGGTTGATCCTGTCGCTGATCCGCAGGCGCGGGCCCCTGCCCCGCGCCGCCCTGGCCCAGGCGACCGGGCTGTCGGCCCAGGCGATCACGAACCAGACAAGAAAGCTGATCCAGAACGGTTTCCTGGACGAGGGCGCGGTCGTGCGCGGCAAGGTGGGTCAGCCGTCGACGCCGCTTTCCCTGGCCCCCGATGGGGCGTTGTTCCTGGGCCTGAAACTAGGCCGCCGGCTGGTCGAACTGGCCCTGGTGGATTTTACCGGGGCCATAAAGATCCACCGGCAAGAGATATATGCCCATCCGACCCCCGACCGGATCATCGCCTTTGCCCGCCACGGCATCGCCACGATCCTGTCCTCGGTGCCGGATCCGGGGCGAATCGCCGGGCTTGGCGTGGCCACCCCTTTCCGCCTGTGGGACTGGGGCGCCGAGATGGCGGACTGGCACGGCTTCGACCTGGCAGGCCGACTGGCCGAAGACCTGCCGTTTCCGGTCTTCCTGGAAAACGACGGCAGCACCGCCTGCGCGGCCGAACTGATCTTCGGGCGGCTTTCGCTGCCGCCGGATTTCGTGCATCTTTATATTGCGCATTTCGCGGGCGGCGGCGTGGTCCTCGACGGCCGGCTGCGGGTCGGCCCCGCCCGCAATGCCGGGGCGCTTGGATCCATGCCGGTGCCGGGCGGGCGGCAACTGCTGGACGTGGCCTCGGTCTCGACCCTCGAAGCGCGCTTGGGCCATTCGCTGCCGCCGGACGATTCCGGCTGGGTGGTTCCCGCCGAGATCGAGGGACCCTGGATCGCGGAAGCCGCCAAGGCCCTTGCCTTTTCAGTCCTGGCCGCGACCGCGCTTCTGGATATCCCCGTGGCGGTGGTCGATGGCGCCGTGCCGGCGTCCACCCGCCGCCTGCTGGTCGATGCGACCCGGGCCGAGATTGCAACGCTTCCCGCAGCCGGCATCGACCGGCCACTGATCCTGGAAGGCAGCCTTGCCCGCAGCGCCCGCATCCTGGGGGCCGCTGCCCTGCCCTTGGCGCATTTCTTCGAACCGGACGGATCCTTGACTTGACAGGGCCGCGCCCATGCTTATAAGCGCCGCTTCCATTGGTGTTGGTGGACCCCGCAAGGGGAAACCTGTCGGGCCCCGGATCGCAAGTCCCTGGCCAAAGGACAACGCCCTTCGAAGCAATGAATGAAGGAGATCAGCGGTGACCAAACGCACCTCTGCCAAGTACAAGATCGACCGTCGCATGGGCGAAAACATCTGGGGCCGTGCCAAGTCCCCGGTCAACCGTCGCGAATACGGTCCCGGCCAGCACGGCCAGCGCCGCAAGAACAAGCTGTCGGACTTCGGCACCCAGCTGCGCGCCAAGCAGAAGCTCAAGGGCTATTACGGCGACCTGACCGAAAAGCAGTTCCGCCGCATCTATGCCGAAGCCGAGCGCGTCAAGGGCGACACCGGCGAGAACCTGATCGGCCTGCTGGAGCGCCGCCTGGACGCCGTCGTCTATCGCGCCAAGTTCGTGCCGACCATCTGGGCCGCTCGTCAGTTCGTGAACCACGGCCACATCACCGTGAATGGCCAGCGCGTCAACATCGCGTCCTATCGCGTCAAGGAAGGCGACGTGATCGCCATCCGCGAGCGTTCGCGCCAGTTGGCCATCGTGCTGGAAGCCGTCGCCCTGACCGAGCGTGACGTCCCGGACTATCTGGAAGTCGACCACAACAAGATGACCGCCACCTTCGTGCGCACCCCGGCCCTGGGCGACGTGCCCTATGCCGTCGTGATGGAGCCGAACCTGGTCGTCGAATACTACGCCAAGAACTGATCCATCCGGTTCTGCACAAAGACATGGCCGCATCCTTCGGGATGCGGCTTTTTCGTTTTCCGGCCGAAAAATCGTCTGCCAAGTCAGACTTGGTCAAGTTTATACAAATTGTACATTTCATTCGTCCGCATGTTTTCGCGCCCCCCTGATCGATTCGGCAAAGATGCCGGGTCTGCAATAGGAAGACGACATGCCCTATACAACACCGGTTCCCGGCAGCCTGATTGATCTGGAAGCCGCGACGCCAGTCCTGACACTCCCCCCCACCTTCGTGCTGAACAACCTGGGTTCCCCCACCCAATTCAACCAATACGATGTCGATGCCACCTCTGCGACCACGCTGGGCCAAGGAGATGCCCTGACCTTGGTCAACCAGAACGGCGGCACCGTCGATACCGGCACCTTCGCCGGGACGGCGGAACTGTCCACGGCCTCGGTTGGTGCAACGGTACCTGGCCTCCTGCCGGGCATTCCGCTGGGAAGCCTGTCCCTCCGGCTGAATCCGATCGAAGTCGGGGTTTACGTCGATGAGAATGACCAGGCCTTTCTGCTGTCGGACAATCCTCTGACCGAGGATCACCTGAGCGTCATCATCGACTTCAGCTTGGTCGGGATCAGTTTGCCGCCCTTGACGGTCCCCATCAGCGGCATTGCCGATGCCTTGGCGGATATTCCGCTTCTGGGAGGGATCGTGGGGCCGGTGACGGATGTTGCCACCGATCTGGCACAGCAAGTTCTGGATACTGCTGTCCTGTCCCTCGACTATGATCCCGCAGGCACGCTGCCCTTGGACGCCGATGATGTCGTTCCTTGCTTCACGCGCGGCACGGTCATCCTTGCCGCCAACGGCGCTGTGGCGGTCGAGGATCTGGAAGTTGGCACAATGGTGGTGACCCGCGACAACGGCCATCAGCCGATCCGCTGGATCGGCCGGGTCACCCTGTTGGCAGAACGGCTGCGCGCCCAGCCGAACCTGCGCCCGATCCGGATCGCGGTTGGCGCCCTTGGCCCGAACCTTCCGGCGCAACCGCTGGTGGTGTCACCACAGCACCGGATCCTGATCCGGTCGGCCATCGCGCAGCGCATGTTCGGCGCGCCCGAGGTTCTGGTCGCCGCAAAGCAGCTTTTGCCGCTGAAGGGGATCGACATCGCGGACGACCTAGAAACGGTCGAATATTTCCACATCCTGTTCGACCGGCACGAGATCGTCTTCGCCAACGGAACCGAGACCGAGTCGCTTTATACCGGACCACAGGCGCTTCGTTGCGTCGGCCGCGCCGCCAAGGCAGAGATCTTCGCCCTGTTCCCGGAACTGGAACACACGGCCAGCCTGCCGCCCTCGGCACGCGAGCTGGCAAGCGGCCGCATGGGGCGCAAGCTGGCAATGCGCCACTTGCAGCACGGCAAGCCCTTGGTGGCGATGCACTGACCGATGAGATCCGGCGGCCATGGTTGCCGGATTTCCCGCGCATGACACTTCCTCGGCGCGCCGCGATCGACTAGACGGGGCGCGCAAAGGATAGGAACATGACGCAGATCACCCCCAAACCCGGCATCATGGACATTGCGCTTTATGTCAGCGGCGAAAGCAGGCTGGCGGGGCGCGACACGGTGCTGAAGCTGTCCTCGAACGAAAACCCGCTGGGTTGCAGCGAAAAGGCGCGGGCGGCCTATGCCGCGGCAGCCACCGATCTGCATCGCTATCCGAACACCGACCACGCCCCCGTGCGCCGCGCCATCGGCGAGGTTCACGGGCTGGACCCCGACCGGATCATCTGCGGCGTGGGCTCGGACGAGGTCTTGCAGTTCGTGGTCCACGCCTTCGCGGGCGCAGGCGACGAGGTGATCACGACCCAGCATGGCTTTTCCATGTATCCGATTCTGGCGCGGATGGTCGGCGCGACCCCCGTTACCGTCCCCGAAGCCGATCGCCGCATCGACGTGGACGCGATCCTGGCCGCCGTGACGGAACGGACGCGCGTGGTCTTCATCGCCAATCCCGCCAACCCGACCGGCACGATGCTGACCCCGGAGGAGGTTCAGCGCCTTGTGGACGGGCTGCCGCAAACCGTGCTGCTGGTCCATGACAGCGCCTATACCGAATTCGCAGCCGGGGCCGATGGCGGCGCGGCACTGGTGGACCGGCATCAGAACGTGATCATGACCCGCACATTCTCCAAGATCCACGGGCTTGGCGGGCTGCGGATCGGCTGGGGCTATGCGAGCCGCCAGATCATCGACGTGCTAAACCGCATCCGGCAGCCCTTCAACCTGTCCAATGCCCAGATGGCCGCCGCCGAGGCCGCGATCCGCGACACCGCCTTTCGCGACCATTGCGCCGACCTGAATGCCCGGATGCGCGACCGGTTGCGCAATTCGCTGATCCAGATGGGGATCGGCTGCGACAAAAGCTTTGCGAATTTCGTGCTGGCCCGCTTTGCCGACGCGGCCGAGGCCGAGGCCGCCGATGCGGCCCTGCGCGAGGACGGCATCCTCGTGCGCCGCGTGTCCAGCTATGGCCTGCCAGCGGCCTTGCGCATCACGGTCGGCGACGAGGACGGCGTGACCCGCGTGATCGACAGCCTGGGCCGCTTCATGGCGGATCGGAGGGGCGCATGACCGTCATCTATGACCGTGTGGCCCTGATCGGGCTGGGCCTGATCGCCGGGTCCATGTCCCATGCGATCCGCGAAAAGGGACTTGCACGCGAGGTGGTGGGCTTTGCCCGCAGCGCGGGGACGAGAGAGGTCGCCCGGGACATCGGCCTGTGCGACCGCATCACCGACAGCGCGCCTGATGCCGTGGCCGACGCCGATCTGGTGGTGCTGGCGGTGCCCGTGGGTGCGATGGGGCCGGTCGCGGCCGAGATCGCGCCGCATCTGAAGCCCGGCGCGACCGTGACGGACGTGGGTTCCGTCAAGCAGTCGGTGATCGACGCGGTGGCGCCCCATATTCCGGCGGGTGTGCATTTCGTGCCCGGCCATCCCTTGGCGGGAACCGAACATTCCGGGCCGCGCGCGGGCTTTGCCAGCCTGTTCCAGAACCGCTGGTGGCTGCTGACCCCCCTGCCCGACACCGATCCCGCCGCCGCCGCCCGCCTGTCGGATCTGGTCCGCGCTATGGGTGCCAAGACCGACACCATGGAACCGGCGCATCACGACCTGGTTCTTGCCGTGACCAGCCATGCGCCGCACCTGATCGCCTATACGATGGTGGGCGTCGCCGACCACCTCCGCCGCGTCACGGACGAGGAAGTGATCCAGTATTCCGCCGCCGGTTTCCGCGACTTCACCCGGATCGCCGCCAGCGATCCGACCATGTGGCGCGACGTGTTCCTTCACAACAAGGAGGCCACGCTGGACATCCTTGGCCGCTTCACCGAGGAACTGTTCGTCCTGCAGCGCGCGATCCGCATGGGCGACGGCCAGCAGTTGTTCGACTATTTCACCCGCACCCGCGCCATCCGCCGCGGCATCATCGAGGCGGGCCAGGATACGGCGGCGCCCGACTTCGGTCGCGTCAGCCCTGCACGCTAGGGTCCGGCCAGACCGGCGCAGGGCCGATCTGGATCCCGCCCAGATACATCTGCCCGTCCCGCATCTCGACCGGGATGCGCAATTCTCCCTCCGGCGCTGCCGGCATCGGGGGCTGACCGGGAATGGGCGGGCCAGAGAAATCCGCCTGGCCGATGCGGTTCAGCATCGCCCTGACCAGCAGTCCGACCTGCGGGGGCAGTACCCCCTGCTCGGCCGCGCTTTCCAGCATGGCACCGGCATCGCTGGCATAGATCGCCAGCCGCCCCTCGACCCGGCCATCGGCCCCCTTGAGGATCAGCCCCACCACCCGCAGCCGAAAGCGGCGGGCATCGATGTCCAACCCTTCGGTCAACACGCGCTGCACCACCGGTTGCGCATCCGCATTGGACAGCCCGATCGGCCGGTCCAGCCAAAGGCGCAATCCGCCCGATAGCGCCGCAAGCTGTGGGAAGTGCAGATCGGGCAGGTCGGGATGGATGTCATAGGCCACGCCTTCTGCCCGGTCATCGGAAACGGCCTGCAGGGTGATCCCGCCTTGTCCCGACAAGGGCGTGCCATCCAGTCCGACGCCCGCGAACCGGGTTTCAAGATGCCGAAGGCGACCGCCGATCGGTGACAAGCGAATGCGGGCCGTCGCGTCGGACAATTCCAGCCGCTGTTGCCCATCCGTCGTGTCCAGCAAGGCCGTAGGGGGCAGGATCGCACGGGCGGTCAGGGGCGCCCAAGGGGTTACCCAAGCGTCCAGGCGCGGCAGCGTCACAGCACCCGCCTGCACCGGCACCGTCAGGTCCTGCAGCGCCAGTCCCAGCCGCAACGGGCCGGGCTGCCCGTCCACGGTGTCCGCCTGCACATGCCTGCGGGCTTGCGAGACCAGCAGAGGCTCGGCCACCAGCCACGCCCCGGCCAGCAGCAGCACGATCATCATCGGCAGTCTTGCCCGTCCCATCAGCCCGCCATTTCGCCTGCGGCGCCCTTTCATCCTGATACACGCTATCCTAACCTGCGGTGAATGGACGGGTTCGAACGGATGCGAAAGATTGATTGGGTCTTCGGTTACGGATCGCTGATCTGGGATCCGGGCTTTGCCCCGGCCGAGGCGGTGCGGGCCTGGACGTCCGGCTATACCCGCAGCTTCTGCCTGCGGTCGATCCAGCATCGCGGCACCAGGACACGGCCCGGCCTGGTGCTTGGCCTGGACGAACAACCGGATGCCGAATGCGGCGGCCTGGCCCTGCGCATCGCCGATCACGACCATGACGAGGTGTTGGCCTATCTTCGCGCGCGCGAACTGGTGACCGATGCCTATCAGGAAGCGATCCTGCCCCTGCGTCTGGAAGACGGCCGCCGGGTCGAGGGTCTGGCCTATGTCATGCGCCGCGACCACGTCCAGTATGCGGGCGGACTGTCCCTGGCCGAACAGGCGCGGATCATCGCCCAGGCGCATGGCGGGCGGGGTCCGAACGCCGAATACCTGTTCAATACCGCAGCCCATCTGACGCAGATCGGGCTTGGCGATGCGACCCTGGATCACCTGACGGGCGAAGTGCGCAAGCTGCTGGAAAGGGACGGAAACCGCAGCACCTGACGTTCGGATCGCTTGGCAAGCGAAAGGCCGCATCCTACACTCGGCCGAACAGTCTCGGCCATGGGAAGGCGACCAGTTGAGCGAACCATCCAGCAGCCATGGGCGCGACGCGTCCGGCCTTGGGCAACGGATCGGCCCGGCGCATCGTCGGATCACCGCCACGCGTTCCCACCATGCCGGGCCTTCCAATCCGCACTTCTCGCAGCCCATCCGCCAGATCGTGATGATGGTCACGGTTCTGGCCCTGGTGCTGGCTGGCGGCTGGGTCGCCTATGGCCGGATCCTTCCGATCTTCCAGGCGAACCTTTGGCTGAACGGGGTGATCCTGGGCGTCTTCGCGATCGGCGTGCTGGCCTGTTTCTGGCAGGTCGGCCAGTTGATCCGTTCGGTCAGTTGGATCGAACGCTTTGCCGAACGCCGGCACCGCGCCGTCGAAAAGGGGATCGCCGCGCGGGGCGAGGCCGATGCCAGCGACCAGCCGCCGCGCCTTCTGGCACCGCTGGCCGCCCTGCTGGGCACGCGCGGCCCGGCGGGGGGCGTGATCTCGACCGGGGCCGCCACCTCGATCCTGGATTCCGTCGCGACGCGCATCGACGAACTTCGCGACATCACCCGATACCTGTCCAACCTGCTGATCTTCCTTGGCCTTCTTGGAACCTTCTACGGCCTTGCGACGACCATCCCGGCCGTCGTGGAAACCATCCGGTCCCTGGCCCCGCAGGAAGGCGAAAGCGGCATCCAGGTCTTCGACAAGCTGATGAGCGGGCTGGAAGCGCAGCTTGGCGGCATGGCCACGGCCTTTTCGTCCTCGCTGCTGGGACTTGCCGGATCGTTGGTGGTGGGCTTGCTGGAGCTGTTCGCCACCCATGGACAGAACCGTTTCTACCGCGAGCTTGAGGAATGGATGTCGGGCTTTACCCGCGTCGGCATGGCCGGGGCGGAAGGCGACGCGGTCGATCAGGCTGCCTTGGCCGGGTTCCTGGAACACATGGCGGGCCAGATGGACCGCCTGCAACAGTTCCAGGCCGAACGGGACCTGCAGCGCGACGAAGCCGCCGCAATGGCCGACGAACGCGTGGTGGTGATGGCCCAGGCGGTCGAGGCCTTGATCCAGCGCGGCGAAACGGAACGCGAGTCGTCCTTGTCCCGCACCGCATCGTTGACCGAGGCGCTGTCGCGCCTTGCCGAAGGACAGGACCGGCTGGTCGATCTGGCGCGTGCGCAGGCCGAACGCCCTGTGTCGCCGCCCTTCGACATGTCGGGGATCGAAGCTGCCCTGAACCGTCTTTCCGTCGATTTGACCGAAGGGCGCGATGAAATGGTGGCCGAACTGCGCTCCGATATCCTGGTCCTGACCCGCGCGGTCCGGGCCGCGCGTTTCAACGATCCGTTCCGCGACGACCTGCTGCGCGATCCCCTGGTCTCTCGCGAGAGGAGTTGAGGCATGGCATTGCGCCGCGCCGCCACGGGGCACCGCTTCACCAGCAACATCTGGCCGGGTTTCGTGGACGCCCTGGCCACCCTGCTGATGGTGCTGGTCTTCGTGCTGACCATCTTCACGGTCATGCAATCGGTGCTGCGCGATCAGATCACCGACAAGGACGACACCATAACCGAACAGGGCGAGACCATCACGAAACAGGGCGCGGTGATTTCCAGCCAGGAACAGCGGCTGGAAGAACTGGGCCGGCAAGTCGCGGCATTGGGTCAGGCCCTGACCGCGTCCGAGGACCGGGAAACCACCCTGCAAGACCGCCTGGACGATGCCGAAGCCGAAGCCCGCGACAGGGCGGCCCGGATCACCCGGCTGTCCACGCAACTGGAAACCAGTCAAGGCGAACTGGCGCAGGCCCGGTCCCGCCTGACGGATTTCGAGGCCGAGGTGGCGGCCCTGATGGCCGCGCGCGTGGCCGACCGCGAACAGGCCGAGGCGCGTCAGCAGCAGATGCAGACGCAACTGACGGAACAGCAGAACCGCGCCAGCGCCGCGGAACTGGCCGTGGCGGCGGCACGGCAGGAAATCGACGCCCAGGCCGAGCAGGCCCGGCTGGCCGCCGCGAGGAGAGAGGCGCTGGAGGCGCTGACCGCCGACCTGCGCCGGCAAAACCAGGAGGCGACGACGCGGGCCGAGGCCTTGCAGGCCGAACTGACTGAAGCCGAGGCCATGAGGCTGACGGATGCCGAGGCGGCGCGCGCCTTGCGCGAACGTCTGGAACGCGCCGACGCCGAACTGACTGCGATGACCTTGTCGCTGGAAGAAAGCCGCAAACGGGCCGAGGAAACCCTGACCCTGCTGGCCGCTGCCGAGGCGGCGCGCGATCAGGCGACCGCCCAGGCGCAGCAGAACCTGACCGAGGCACAGCGTCAGGCCGCCCTGCTTGCAACGGCACAGAAGGCGCTGAGCGACCAGACCGCCCTGTCCGAGGATGGGCAGCGCCGGGCCGCCCTGCTGAACGAGCAGGTGGCATCGCTGACGGCGCAACTTGGTTCCCTGCAGGCGCTTCTGGATGCTGCGGGCGACCAACAGCGACAAGCGGAACTGCGGGTGGAAGACCTGGGGCGGCAACTGAACGCCGCGCTGCTGGTGGCCGCCGAGGAAAAGGACCGCCGCCTGACGCTTGAGGAACAGGCTCGCCAAAAGGCCGAGGAGGAAGCGCGCGATCTGGCCCGATACCGGTCCGAATTCTTCGGGCGCCTGTCCGAGATCCTGTCGGGGCGCGAAGGCGTGCAGGTCGTGGGCGACCGTTTCGTCTTCCAGTCCGAAGTCCTGTTCGCACCGGGCGAGGCCACGCTGTCACCGGCGGGCCAGGACCAGGTCGCCCGCGTGGCGCGGATGCTGTCCGAGATTGCGGATGAAATCCCCCCCGAGATCGACTGGATCATCCGCGTGGACGGCCATACCGACAGCACCCCGCTGTCAGGAGCAGGCCGGTATCGGGATAACTGGGAACTCAGCCAGGCGCGGGCACTGGCCGTGGTGCGCTACATGATCGACCGGCTGGGCTTTCCGTCGAACAGGCTTGCGCCGGCAGGCTTTGCCGATACCCGCCCCATTTCTTCCGGGAACACGCCCGAGGCCCTGGCGTCCAACCGCCGGATCGAACTGAAGCTGACCGAACGCTGAATGCCTCCCGTCAGGCGGGTTGCTTGTGCGCGGCAGGAACGCCCGCCAACCGCTTCATGTGGTGTTCGATTTCCGCATTCACCTCGGCCCCGACCAGGACAATGGTGGCCGCCAGCCAAAGCCACATCATCAAGCCCACGACCGCCCCCAGCGATCCGTAGGTTTCATTGTAGTTGGCGAAATTCGCCGCATACCAGCTGAACAAGACCGAGGTGATGACCAGCGTCACGGCCGCCAGCACCGCGCCGGGCGATATCCATCGCCAGCGGGGATCGGGTGCCGCAGGTCCCCAGCGATACAGTGCGGCAAGGGCCAGGATCAACACTCCGAACATGATGGGCCAGCGGATCAGTCCCACCCAGCTTCGCGTGGATTCGGACAAGGGCAGCATCTCCAACAGGATCGGGATCACCGCAATCGTGCCCAGCATCAGCACAACCATGATCAATCCCCCCAGGGTGAAGCCCATCGCAACGACGTTCAGGCGCAGGAATCCACGGGTTTCGGACTTGTAGAATGCCAGGTTCAGCGCCGACAGCATCGCCTTCATTCCGCCATTGGCGGAATAGAAGGCGATCAGCAGCCCCCCGATCCCGGCCAGCGACAAGGCCGTCCGGGGCGAGGACGTGATCGCATTGACCTGATCGCGGATGATGCCCAGTGCCTCTTGGGGCAGGAAGCTTTCCAGCATGTCCAGATGCCCGGCGATCGTCGCGGGATCGGCCACAAGGCCATAGATGGACACGAAGGCCGTCAATGCGGGAAACAGCGAAAGCAGGCAGAAGAAGGTTATCCCTCCTGCGACGGCCGTCACCCTGTCAACGCCGATCTGGGTCACCGTCGCCTTCGCAATCGCCACGACGTCGGCCCATTGCAGATCGCGCAGGCCGACATCCTTGCCCGCCAGCCGCGCGGCTGGCGGCTCGGGGGCGGCCGTGTTTAGCGGGTCTCCCTTCATTCCGAAGCGCTGACGGGTCGGATCGTCCAAATCCCCGAACAACGCGTCAAGAACGCCGGGCGTAATGCTTTGCATCACACACCCCGCCTTGTCAGGGGATCAGAGCCGGTGGGTCCGATCGTCCCCACCCGAATGCCGAGAATGACCGGGCTGTTCCCCCCGCAAGGCAGACCGCAACTGATCGGCCGCACCGGCGAATTCATGGACGATCTCGGTCGCCTGGCCTGCCACGCCGCGGAAGCTCTCGACCGCGATGGACATGGATTTCGCAACGTTTTCGAGGCTTTCGGACAGCTTTGTCGAGGTCTCGATCAGGCTTTCCGCGAAATTCTTCTTTCGCACCTTCGGCTTGGATGAGGACGGGGCAGACCGGCGCTGCGAGGCGTCTGCCCGCAGGCGGGCGATCTCTTGCCGGTCATCGCGTTCCTGGGCGCGGACCCGGCGGCGCATCGCCTCGCGCTCGTCCTCGTCCATGCGGGCGATATGCGGCGGGGTGTGGTGGCGCGTCTGGCCGGAGGATGAGTCGTCCGACATCGCCTCGGCGATCTTGCGGACGGCCAGCACGGCCGCGGCGGTCCCGCCTGCGACGCCAAGCGCGATTCCGCCCCAGACCGCGATCTTCGTTCCCGTCGCCGGGCTGGGATAGGCTGATCGCCCGTCCGGCGAAACGTGGCCCGACGGAATCACCCGGCGGGCATGAGCCGTCCCATGCGGCACATGATGGCCCTTGGGGACGGGACGCGGGCCAAAGCGGGTTTCGCTGGTGTGATCGGCTTCGGTCATGGGACGGTTGTCGTTATCGGTCGGGTGCATCGCTTCTCTCCGGTCTTGTCGGATTGATCTGTTCACCAACAGCCTGCACAGCGGGAATGTTCCCCGCCATGGCGCCAGGCCCATCGAAAACTTGCCCCCGCGTCATCAGCCCGCTATGCCCGCCCCAACCGGAAAAGAGGCCCTCATGATCCCCCGTTATGCCCGCCCCGAGATGACCGCCATCTGGTCCCCCGAGACCAAGTTCCGCATCTGGTATGAAATCGAGGCCCATGCCTGCGACGCCCAGGCCGACCTTGGCGTCATCCCGCGCGAAAGCGCCGAAGCCGTCTGGCGCGCCAAGGACGTGGAATTCGACGTGGCCCGCATCGACGAGATCGAGGCCGTCACCAAGCATGACGTGATCGCCTTCCTGACCCATCTGGCCGAACATGTCGGCGCCGAGGAAGCGCGCTTCGTCCATCAGGGCATGACCAGCAGCGACGTTCTGGACACCACGCTGAACGTCCAGCTTGTCCGCGCCGCCGATATCCTGCTGGCCGACATGGACCGGGTGCTGGAAGCGCTGAAGCGCCGCGCCTATGAACACAAGGACACGGTCCGCATCGGCCGCAGCCATGGCATCCATGCCGAACCCACCACGATGGGCCTGACCTTTGCCCGCTTCTATGCGGAAATGGACCGCAACCGGACGCGGCTGGAACAGGCCCGGCAAGAGGTCGCGACCGGCGCGATTTCCGGCGCGGTCGGCACATTCGCCAATATCGACCCGGCGGTCGAGGAACATGTCTGCGCGAAACTGGGCCTGCGCCCGGAACCGATCAGCACGCAGGTCATCCCGCGCGACCGCCATGCGATGTTCTTCGCCACCCTGGGCGTCATTGCATCAAGCATCGAAAACATCGCCATCGAGATCCGCCACATGCAGCGGACCGAGGTGCTGGAGGCCGAAGAATTCTTCAGCCCCGGCCAGAAGGGCTCGTCCGCGATGCCCCACAAGCGCAACCCGGTCCTGACCGAGAACCTGACGGGCCTGGCCCGTCTGGTGCGCATGGCGGTCGTTCCGGCGATGGAGAACGTGGCGCTGTGGCACGAACGCGACATCAGCCATTCCTCGGTCGAACGCGGCATCGCCCCGGACGCGACGATCACGCTGGACTTCGCGCTGAACCGTCTGGCAGGCGTGATCGAGAAACTGGTCGTCTATCCCGAAAACATGCTGAAGAACATGAACAAGTTCAAGGGCCTGATCATGTCGCAGCGGGTTCTTCTGGCATTGACCCAGGCGGGGGTCTCGCGCGAGGACGCCTATCGCCTGGTGCAAAGAAACGCCATGAAGGTTTGGGAACAAGGCGCTGATTTCAGGGACGAACTGCTTGCCGACCCCGAAGTGACGCGCGCTCTTTCCCCCGCAGTGATCGAGGAGCAGTTCGACCTTGGCTATCACACCAAGCATGTGGACACGATCTTCCGGCGCGTGTTCGAAGACGGCCGGACCTAGGATCGCGTAAACCGGATATTAGGAAAGCCCTGCCAGATTGGCCGCATGGACGGTCGATCTGGTGGGACCATGACGATACATACGGGATTGAGCCAGCGGCAAAAGGCGGCGGTGATCGTGCGCCTGCTTCTGGACGACAACGAGGCATCCAGCCTGTCGCGGCTGAACAGCGAAAGCCAGACCCTTCTGGCAGAAGAAATGGCGGGGATGGAGCTGATCGACCGCCAGACCCGCGACGCCATCATCGCCGAATTCTGCGACCGGCTGGAATCGGTTGGCGTGACCTTTCCGGGCGATCTGGACGGAACGCTGGCCATGCTGGGCGCGCAGTTGTCCGAGGACAGCACCGACCGCCTGCGGCGACGCGCTGCCGTGTCCGGGCGCGGCGATCCCTGGCCCCGGATCGCGGCCCTTCCCGCCCCGGTCATCGAAGCCCTGGCCAAGTCCGAAGCGGTCGAGATGGTGGCCCTGATGCTGTCGAAGTTGCCAGTGGAGCGCGCCTCGGAACTGTTCGTGGGGCTGCCCCGCGAACGGGCGCGGGCCGTGGCGCAAGCCATGTCCATGACGGCGGGCGTGACGCCCGAATCGCTGCACCGCGTCGGTTTGATCCTGCTTCAGGCGGCCGAGGCCCTGCCGCGACCCGCAATCCCGACCCCGGCCACGGACCGGATGGGGGCGATCCTGAATTTCGCGACCGCTGACCTGCGCGACGACGTGCTGAACAGCCTCGACACTCATGATGCGGATTTCGCGGGCAATGTGCGCAAGGCGATCTTCATCTTCGCCCATATTCCCGCCCGCATCCTTCCCCGCGACGTTCCCCGGATCGTGCGCGAGGTCGAACAGCCGGTCCTGGTCCGCGCCCTGGCCGCACAGGACGAGGCCGACGCCGCAGCCGCCGAATTCATCCTGTCGAACCTGTCGCAGCGCATGTCCGACGGCCTGAGAGAAGAGCGCAACGATCTGGGCAAGCTGCGGGCATCGGATATCGAGGAAGCCATGACCGAGGTCGTCAGCGCCATCCGCCGTCTTGAGGAAGCCGGAGAGATCACGCTGATCCTGCCCCAGGATGAGGATTGAGTGCGCTTGCACGGATGCCCCGCCCGTCCGATAACAGGCCATGACCAATGCCATCGCCATCCTGATCGTGCTTGCCGTTCTGGGTCTGATCGTCGCCGATCATCTCTGGCTGCAGTGGCAGGTGCCCTTGGCGATGGCCAGGACGCTGGACGGGTTCATCGAATATCTCAGCTTCTGGCGCTAACACGAAGGCTTCATGCCGCAGGGCATTTGCATCAGCCGGAACTGCGCGATACGAGGGGCGCAACGTCACTTGGTCGGGAGAGAAAACCATGGCTGTCAAAGTTGCGATCAACGGTTTCGGGCGCATCGGGCGCAACGTGCTGCGCGCGATCATCGAATCCGGCCGCACCGATATCGAGGTCGTCGCGATCAACGATCTGGGTCCGGTCGAGACCAACGCGCATCTGCTGCGCTATGACAGCGTGCACGGCCGCTTCCCGGCCGAAGTCAAGGTCAACGGCGATTCCATCGACGTGGGCCAAGGCCCGATCAAGGTGACGGCGATCCGCAACCCGGCCGATCTGCCCTGGGGCGATGTGGACGTGGCCCTGGAATGCACCGGCATCTTCACCAGCGGTGACAAGGCCGCAGTCCACCTGCAAAACGGCTCGAAGCGCGTTCTGGTCTCGGCTCCCGTCTCGGGCGAATGGTCGACCGACCGTGCGCTGAAGACGATCGTCTATGGCGTGAACCACCAGACCCTGGAATCCGAGGATCACGTCGTCTCGAACGCCTCCTGCACGACGAACTGCCTGTCGCCCGTGGCGCAAGTGCTGAACCAGGCGATCGGTATCAATCGCGGCTTCATGACCACCATCCACAGCTATACCGGCGACCAGCCGACGCTGGACACGATGCACAAGGATCTGTACCGCGCCCGCGCCGCCGCACTGTCGATGATCCCGACCTCGACCGGCGCGGCCAAGGCCGTGGGCCTGGTTCTGCCGGAACTCAAGGGCAAGCTGGACGGCGTGGCGATCCGCGTGCCCACGCCGAACGTCTCGGTCGTGGACCTGACCTTCGAGGCAAGCCGCGACACCTCGGTCGAGGAAATCAACGCCGCGATCAAGGCCGCCGCCGACGGTCCGATGAAGGGCATCCTGGGCTATACCGAGGAGAGCCTGGTTTCGTCGGACTTCAACCATGATCCGCATTCCTCGATCTTCCACATGGACCAGACCAAGGTCATGGAAGGCCGGCTGTGCCGCATCCTGACCTGGTACGACAACGAATGGGGCTTCTCGAACCGCATGTCGGATACGGCTGTGGCCATGGGCAAGCTGATCTGAACCTTCGGGCGGCGGGGACACCCCGCCGCCTGTCAGTCCGTATAGATCAACCGGGCGGCCATCCCGCCGTCGATGACAAAGCGTTGTCCGGTGATGAACCCCGCATCGTCCGACGCCAGAAAGGCAACCAGCCCCGCGATATCCTCCGGATCACCGATACGACCGACCGGGTGCTGGGCCTTTTCGGCTTCCGTATGCTTGGGAGTGCTGCGGTTTTCCTTTTTCTGGTAAGCCGCCGTTTCGATCCACCCGGGCAGGATACAGTTGACCCGGATATCCGGGCCAAGGCTTACCGCCAGCGCATGGGACATCGCCAGCAGCGCCCCCTTCGACGCGGCATAGGCTTCCGTTTCCGGCTCGGACTGCAAGGCCCGGATCGAGGACATCAGCACGATCGACCCGGTCGCCTTGCGAAGCAGAGGAACACCTTGGCGCACCACAAGGAACGCGCCTGTCACATGGCTGTCCAGCATCCGCCGCCAGTCATGCAGTGAAAGATTTTCGATGGGGCCGTTCTGCGGGTCGGCAATTCCGGCATTCGAGACAAGAAGATCAAGACCGCCGTCCCCCAGCCAGTCCTTCAACTGCTCGAAACCCCTGCGAACCGCACACTCGTCCGAAACATCCACAACAGCCGCAAGCAGCCCCGGATCGTCGGCCTTCGCTTCTGCCACGGCTTCCTTGTCCAGATCGAACAAAGCGACGCGCCAGCCATCCGCCCTCAGCCTTTGGACGATCCCCTTTCCGATACCCTGCGCCCCGCCCGTGATCAGCGCCGATTTCATCCCATGCTCCTGCCTTGACGGGGAACAACGGGTCTTTGGCCGGGATCGTTCCGCCTAACGGACCTTGGTCAGGCGACGCGAGTTGGCGCGGGTCCGTTTGCCATAGGGGCGCAGGGCGGCCGACATCACGCGTTCGGCGCTTGCACCCCGGCCCGCAGCCTGGGCCATGGCGAAAAGCGATTCGGTGGCGGCAGCCTGCTTTTCCGCGACCATCCGGAAGGGTTCGCCCGGAGCCTGGGCCATCATGCCCATCATCCCCGCCGTGCGAAGGCCGATCACGGTCTGTGCTTCTATGGCCATCCGGGCGAACTGCGCCCACAATCGAACGGGGTTCTTGGGCATCATCGGAAACATGGGTTCATCCTTTGGATCGTTCGTTCAATCTGGGCTGACGCCCGCGTCAACACAAGTACGACCTTGATCCATGTGTCCGGTATTTTAGACATCGCCGCTTGGCAACCTTGCCTTGCCATGTATAGAGGCAGGCCATGACCGACCGCATCACCCTTCGCCGCCCCGACGACTGGCACCTGCACCTGCGCGACGGCGCGATGCTGGCGGCCGTGGCGCCCCATTCCGCGGCTTTCGGCCGTGCGATCATCATGCCGAACCTTGTGCCGCCGGTGGTGACGGGCGCCCAAGCCGCGGCCTATCGCGACCGGATCCTGGCGGCCCTGCCCCAAGGCGCGGCGCTGCAGCCGCAGATGACGCTGTATCTGACGGACGCGACCGATGCCTCCGACCTGGTGGGCGCATTCCGCGCGGGCATCATCCGCGCCGTGAAGCTGTATCCCGCAGGCGCCACGACGAATTCGGCCAGCGGCGTCACCGATTTCGACCGCGTCCAGCCCGTGCTGGAGGCCATGGCCGAGGCGGGCGTCACGCTTTGCGTCCATGGCGAAGTCACCGATCCGGCGGTGGACATCTTCGACCGCGAGGCCGTCTTCATCGACCGCGTGCTGGACCCGCTGCGTCGCCGCACCCCCGGTCTGCGCGTGGTGATGGAACATATCACCACCAGCGAGGGCGTGGCCTATGCCCGTGCGGGCGGCGACGGCCTGGCCGCCACGATCACCACGCATCATCTGGTCATCAACCGCAATGCGATCCTGGCTGGCGGCATTCGGCCCCACTACTATTGCCTGCCTGTCGCCAAGCGCGAATCGCACCGCCTGGCGCTGCGCGGGGCTGCGACCAGCGGCGAGGCGCGCTTCTTCCTGGGCACCGACAGCGCCCCGCATGCGGACAGCGCCAAGCTGCAACCCTGCGGCTGCGCGGGCTGCTTCACCGCGCCCAACACCATGTCGATCCTGGCCCAGGTCTTCGAGGATGAGGGCGCCCTGGACCGGCTGGAGGCATTCGCCAGCCTGAACGGCGCGGCCTTCTATCGCATGGCCCCGAACGATGACCGGATCACCCTGGTCAAGCGCGGCACCCCTGCCGAATACCCCGCGCAGGTCGCCGCAGGCGGCGAGACCGTCACCGTCTTCGACCCCGGCTTTCCGCTTTACTGGCATCTGGAGGACAAATGAGCCTGACCTTCCCCGCGCGCGAGGAGATCGCCCGACTGTCCGCCCGGATGCTGCTGGAAATCAAAGCTGTGGACTTCAACGCGGCCCAGCCCTTCACCTATGCCTCGGGGCTGAAGGGGCCGACCTATGTGGACTGCCGCCGGATCATCAGCTTTCCGCGCGTCCGTGCGACCCTGATGGACTTCCTGGCCGCGACCGTGATGCGCGACGCGGGTTTCGAGGCCTTCGACAACGTGGCGGGTGGTGAAACCGCAGGCATCCCCTTCGCCGCCATGGTGGCCGAACGTCTTGGCCTGCCCATGACCTATGTGCGCAAGAAGCCCAAGGGATACGGCCGCAATGCCCGGATCGAAGGCGCCATGACCGAGGGTCAGCGGGTCCTGCTGGTCGAGGATCTGACGACCGACGGCGGCAGCAAGCTGTCCTTCGTGGATGCGATTCGCGACACCGGTGCGACCTGCGCCCATACGGCGGTGATCTTCTATTACGGCATCTTTCCCGAAACGACGCAGCGGCTGGGTGACCATGGTGTAACGCTGCATCACCTCTGCACCTGGTGGGACGTGCTGGCCGAAGCCCGCGCGCAGCAGGCCTTCGATCAGCATACCCTGGCCGAGGTCGAGACCTTCCTGACCGACCCCCGTGCCTGGCAGGCCGCGAACGCCTGACTTATCCACAGCCGATCCACAGATCGGCCCCCGGAAATCGCACGGCGCGCCGTTCCCCGCGCAGGGCTTCGGGTGTAGAACGGATCCGAAGACCAAAGGGGGCAGTCCATGACCAATCTGCGCGCCATCATTCCGGGCCAGCCCGTCAGCGCCGAGGAAACGCCCTCGATCCCCTTCTCGCTGGAGGCCGAGCAGCAGCTTCTGGGCGCGCTGCTGACCAACAACGACGTCTTCGACCGGGTCAGCCAGATCATCAAGCCGGACCATTTCTATCACCCGGTCCATGCCCGCATCTTCGAGATCTGCGCGGAACGGATCCGCAAGAACGCGCTTGCCAGCCCCGTCACCATCAAGGCCTTCCTGGAACATGACGAAGGGCTGAAGGAACTGGGCGGACCCGCCTATCTGGCGCGGATGGCGGGTGCCGCCATCAGCGCCTATGCCGCGCGCGACTATGCCCAGATGATCCGCGAATTCGCCCTGCGCCGCGAACTGATCCAGTTGGGCCAGGACATCGCCGCCCGCGCCGCCACCGTCGAGGTCGGCGACGAGGCCGAGGAACAGATCAAGGCCGCCGAACAGACGCTGTACAAACTGGGCGAGGCTGGCACGGCCGAACGCGGCTTCCAGTCCTTCCTCAAGGCCGTGACCGGGGCCGTGCAGGCCGCCAACGCCGCCTATCAGCGCGACGGCAAGCTGTCGGGGATCTCGACCGGGCTGATCGATCTGGACGGCAAGATGGGCGGGCTGAACAACTCGGACCTCATCATCCTGGCAGGCCGACCCTCGATGGGGAAAACCTCGCTTGCGACCAACATCGCCTTCAACATCGCCAAGGCCCACAAGACCGGCGAACGCCCCGACGGCACCATCGGCACGGTCGAAGGCGGCGTGGTGGGCTTTTTCAGCCTTGAGATGTCGGCCGAACAGCTTGCCGCCCGGATCCTGTCCGAAGCGGCCGAGGTGCCGTCCGAACGCATCCGCAGCGGCAACATGGACGAGGCCGAGTTCCGCCGCTTCGTCGAGGCCGCGCATGCGCTGCAGAACTGCCCGCTTTACATCGACGACACGCCCGCCCTGCCGATCAACCAGCTTGCCGCCCGCGCCCGCAAGCTGAAGCGGACGCATGGGTTGGACGTGCTCATGGTGGACTATCTTCAGCTTCTGAAGGCAGCGTCCGCCAAGGACAGCCGCGTGAACGAGGTGTCCGAGATCACCCAGGGCCTGAAGGCGATCGCCAAAGAGTTGAACATCCCGGTGATCGCCCTGTCGCAGTTGTCGCGCCAGGTCGAAAACCGCGATGACAAGCGCCCGCAGTTGTCGGACCTGCGCGAATCCGGGTCGATCGAACAGGACGCCGATATCGTGATGTTCGTGTTCCGCGAGGAATACTACAAGGAACGCGAAAAACCGTCCGATAGCGATCTGGATGCCATGGCCAAGTGGCAGCAGGTGATGGAACAATGCCATGGCAAGGCCGAGGTCATCCTGGGCAAGCAGCGCCATGGGCCCATCGGCACGGTGGAGTTGTCCTTCGAGGGCCAGTTCACCCGCTTCGGCAACCTGGCGAAGGACCGGCAGTCGCAATGGGACTAGGGCTGCCTGTCCCCGTCGTCACCATCGGGTTGCTGATCGCCTCCAACGTGTTCATGACGGTGGCGTGGTATGGGCATCTGAAGTTCAAGACGGCGCCGCTGGTGACGGTCATCGCGATCAGCTGGTTCATCGCGTTGTTCGAATACATCCTGCAGGTGCCCGCCAACCGCATCGGCCACGGGCATTTCAGCGCAGCGCAGCTCAAGACCATCCAGGAAGTCATCAGCCTGTCGGTCTTTGCTTTGTTTTCGTGGTTTTATCTGGGCGAACGCATCGGCTGGCAGCACGGCGTGGGCTTCGGCCTGATCTGCCTGGGCGCCTGGTTCATCTTTCACGACTTCGGCTAACCGCCGGTCGTGACCGCTTGGTCGGGCAAGGGCCTGCGTGCCGCGCCACCCTTCGCGACAAGACCAATCCCATGCCATGCACGACGCGGGCCTAGGCGGCACCCGCACCTGTTGCGCTTGGCATCATCGGCTTTCCAGAAGCTTGAACCACAGGCACCGGACCTGCCCGACTGGTCAGTGCGTCCAGGGCCCGCGGCGGTCCGTCGCGAAGTTTTCGCCGTATCCGCGGGGACGGATGTTGGCTGCACGGCGATGCGGCGGCTGGACGATGTAGTCCAGGCCGTTCTCGCGGCAGTAATCCTCGGCCTGCTGCAGGGTGTCGAACCGCAGGCGGACCTGGCTTTGCGTGTCGTCGGCGCTGATCCAGCCCATCAGCGGGTCGATCTCGCGCCCGACGGGCGGGAATTCCAGCACCCATTTCCTGGTCCGAGCCGTGCCGGACTGCATGGCATTTCGGGCGGGTTGATAGATGCGAGCACGCATTCGAAACTACCTTTCGGGCGGATGTCGCGCGACTTATCGCCAATAGCGCGGCGCTGATCAAGGGTCGGAACGCCTTTGTGCCCCCTGCGTTGGGCGGGGACAACCATAAGGAGGATCTTAGATGGCATTCCGAACCGCCGCTGCCCTGGGGCTGCTGATGGCCCTGCCCGCTGCCGCCCAGGACGCCGCACCGTCCCAGGACCAAGCCTCGATGATCGCCGAGATCAAGACCGCCGAGGGCGAAAGCCTGGGCACCGCGACAGTCGCGGCCACGCCGTCAGGCATGATGCTGGTGACGCTGGAACTGCAAGGCGTTCCACCGGGCATCCACGGCGCGCATATCCATGAAACCGGCGAATGCGCGCCGCCCGACTTCGAATCGGCAGGCGGCCACCTGGCGGGGGACAAGGAACATGGCATCATGGCCGAGAACGGCCCCCATCCCGGCGATCTGCCCAATATCCATGTGCCGGACAGCGGCACGCTGACGGTGGAATATTTCGCGGCCGGTCTTACGCCGGAACTGATGAACGATGACGACGGATCGGCAATCATCATCCACGAACAGCCCGATGACTACGTGGGCCAGCCTTCGGGCCATGCCGGTGGCCGCATCGGCTGCGGCACCTTCACCCAGACCCAGTAGCCTATTCTGCCGGCGCGGCGTCCGCAAAGGGCGCCGTGATCTCGACAGCCTGGCTGCGCTTGTCGAAGATGCAGACCAGGCGGTCCTGGCCGCCTTCTCCGCCAACCGTCACCAGTGCCGCCCCATAGCTTTCCGATCCGAAGGGATTGACCTCGACTGACACGGAGGCAGTTTGCGGGGCCTCGACCGCCGCCCTGCAGGCACTTTCGACCGCGGCGCGGAAATCGTCCCAGGCTTCTTCGCTGGAGGCAAGGGCCGCCACGGGCAGGACAGGCAGGATGGCCGCAATAAGTCGTTGTTTCATCTGGCATCTCCGTCAACGGCAGGGAACACTTGGGCCCCCTGCATCGTTTGGTTCTAAACACAAAGGTGATCTGATGCCATCTTCGCTGCGCATGATCCTGCCTGTCATCGCCCTGGTTCCCTTGGCGGCCTGTTCCACCGGCTATGCCCCCACCGTTTCGGCCACCCGCTGTGATCCCGCGCGGCATCAGGCATTGGTCGGCATGAACATCGGCGAGGTCTATCTGCCGCAACAGCTTCGCTATCGGGAAATCAGCCCGGGCCAGGTCGTGACGCAGGAATATCAGCCGGATCGGCTGAATATCTTCCTGGATCCGAAAGGATGGATCGCGCGGGTCAGTTGCGGCTGACCGGATTCAACCGCGAACCTTGTTCACCTGCGCGATGGCCTGCGCAATCGCTTCGGGAATGCCTAGGTGGGTTGTGTCCAGAAGAACCGCGTCGGGCGCGGGTTTCAGGGGCGCAGCGGCACGTTCGCTGTCGCGCCGGTCTCGTTCCTGCAACTGCGCCAACATTTCCTCAGGGTCGGCACCAAGTTCGGCCGCCCGGCGCCGTGCCCGCACCTGATCCGAGGCCGTCACATACAGCTTGACCGCAGCATCGGGGCATATGACCGTTCCGATGTCGCGACCATCCAGAACGGCACCTGGTTCCTGCGCGGCAAAGCGGTGCTGGAAATCGACCAGAGCCGCACGCACTTCGGGAATGGCGGCGATGCGGCTGGCAGCCTGGCCCGCCTCGGCACTGCGCAGGTCGGCGCGGGCCAGGTCGCTGGCGTCCAGCGATAGCGCCGCCGTGACCGGGTCGCCACCCTTGGCCCCGGTCGCCCGATAAAGCAGGCCGGTATCCAGGTGATGAAAGCCGAAATGGGCAGCAAGCGCGCGGGCAATGGTGCCCTTGCCGGATGCGGCAGGGCCGTCGATGGCAATGATGAATGGCATGGTCACGCCTCACTGGTTTCCCGCCACCCATTGCATGACAGATGGCGCAAGGTCCACAGCATGAGACAATGAAAAACGCCGGGCCTGAAGGGTCCGGCGTTCGACATTCCGAAAGAAAGGATCAGGCGTTGCCGAGGGTCTTGGCGACCTCTGCCGCGAAATCCTCTTCCTTCTTCTCGATCCCCTCGCCGACGGCGACGCGGGCATAGCCGGTGATCTCGACCCCGGCTTCCTTGGCGGCCTGTTCGACCGTCACGTCGGGATTGATCACGAAAGCTTGGCCCATCAGGGTATTTTCGGCCACGAACTTCTTCATCCGGCCGGGGATGATGTTGTTCTGGATCACGGCTTCGGGCTTGGGCTTGGCGGAAGAGGCGTTTTCTTCCAAGGCCTTGGCGGTCTGCACTTCCAGTTCGCGCGCCAGCATGGCCGGATCCAGCGTGGCTTCGGACAGCGAGACCGGGTTGGTCGCGGCGATGTGCATCGCGAACTGCTTGCCGATGGCCTGGGCCTTGTCCTTGTCGCCTTTCAGCGCGACCAGGACACCGATCCTGCCCATGCCTTCGCCCGCGGCGTTGTGGACATAGGACACGACGGTATCGCCTTCCAGCAGATGCATCCGGCGCAGGGTCATGTTTTCGCCGATCCGGGCGATGGCGTCGGTTAGGACCTCGGACACGGGCTTGCCGTTCAGGTGGGTGGACTTGAGAACCTCGACGTCGCCCGAGGTGCTGAGCGCGATGTCGGTGATGTCACGCACCAGCTGCTGGAAGTCGGCGTTCTTGGCAACGAAGTCGGTTTCCGAATTGATCTCGACGGCGACGCCGCGGCCATCGGTCACCTGCACGCCGACCAGACCTTCGGCGGCGACACGGTCGGCCTTCTTGGCGGCCTTGGCCAGACCCTTGGTGCGCAGCCAGTCGATGGCGGCGTCCATGTTGCCGTCGGTTTCCGTCAGCGCCTTCTTGGCGTCCATCATCCCTGCGCCGGTCGTCTCGCGCAGCTCTTTCACCATCGCGGCGGTGATTGCCATGATCCGTCTCCTCTTTGATCAACGCGTCAGGCGGGGCATACCCCCGCCTGACCACAGTTCCGTGAATGTCAGATGGCAGCCGGATCAGGCGTCTGCGGTCGCCTGTTCTTCGACAGCGGGTTCGTCCAGCAGCTCTTCCGGGGCTTCCGCCAGGGCGCCCACGTCGACGCCGGCGGCGCCCATCTGGGCCGACATGCCGTCAAGCGCGGCGCGGCTGGCCAGATCGCAATACAAGGCGATGGCGCGGGCAGCGTCGTCGTTGCCGGGGATGATATAGTCCACGCCTTCGGGCGAGCAGTTGGTATCGACCACGGCCACGACCGGGATGCCCAGCTTCTTGGCTTCCAGGATCGCCAGGTCTTCCTTGTTCACGTCGATGACGAACAGCAGGTCCGGCAGGCCGCCCATGTCGCGGATGCCGCCCAGCGAGGCTTGCAGTTTCTGCTGCTCGCGCTCAAGCTGCAGACGCTCTTTCTTGGTCAGGCCCTCGGCCCCGCCTGCCATCGTCTCGTCAATGGCCTTCAGGCGGCTGATCGACTGGGACACGGTCTTCCAGTTGGTCAGCGTGCCGCCCAGCCAGCGGTGGTTCATGTAGAACTGGGCCGACTTCTCGGCTGCGTCCGCGATCGGCTTTTGTGCCTGACGCTTGGTGCCGACGAACAGCACGCGGCCGCCCTTGGCAACGGTATCGCGCACGACCTGCAGCGCGGCGTCCAGCATCGGCAGGGTCTGGGTCAGGTCCAGGATGTGGATGCCGTTGCGGTCGCCATAGATGAATTCCGCCATGCGCGGATTCCAGCGCTGCGTCTGGTGACCATAGTGAACGCCAGCTTCCAAGAGCTGACGCAGATTGAATTCGGGAAGCGCCATTCCATGTCCTTTCCGGTTTGCGCCTTGGCAGGGGATTCAGGGCAGATGCCCCAACCGGTGGACCTTTTGCGGATTTTTCCCGCAAGGGCCCGCCCCTGCCTGTGAAGTGTGGCGCAAATAGACCCGTTGTGCCCCATTTGCAAGACCCAGCACACCAAGAGACCGATAAAAGCTGACGGAACTGTCAGTTGCCGGGTTGGGTCCGGTCAGGCAAGCTGAAATCAACACAGGGTTTGCCATGACTGACATCCGCTTCCGCTTTGGACGGCAATACGATTTCTACGAACTGCTTGCAGACGGGATCGTCCACGGGGTCGGCGTGGTCCTGGCCCTGATTGGGGTGACGGCCCTGATCTTCCATGCCTCGATTTCCGCCGGCGGGGCCGAGGTCGTGGCGGCGGTGATCTATGGCACCGGGCTGATCCTCGCGCTGGGGATGTCCTTTGCCTATAACATGCTGCCGCATTCGCCGTTGAAATGGTATCTGCGGCGGGCCGATCATTCGGCGATCTTCGTCCTGATCGCGGCCACCTATACGCCGTTCCTGCACAAGGCCTCGTCCGATCCGGTGGCCTTCGGCCTGCTGGTCTGCATCTGGACCGTGGCTGCGCTTGGCATCGCGCTGAAATGCCTGCTGCCGGGGCGGTACGACCGGCTGGCGATCCTGCTCTATGTCCTCATGGGGTGGAGCGGGCTTGTCGCCTTCCGTCCCATCGCGGAACACCTGCCCCCGGTGTCCGTCCTGCTGATCGTGGCGGGCGGCGTCGTCTATACGGCAGGCATCGTCTTTCATGTCTGGGAAAGGCTGCGCTTCCAGAACGCGATCTGGCACGGCTTCGTCGTGACGGCGGCGGCGATCCATTACGTCGCGGTGCTGTCCGCGATCTAGTTAGCGTTACCAGGATCTGCGCCCAAGGGCGGCAAACCGCTTGCATCGCCCTCCGCCAGCGGGCAGTTTGCCCGCAATCGCGGAACGGAAGGTGCGGCATGACCCCTGAAATCCAATCGCAAAAGACACGCGCGCTGTGCAGCCTTGCCCCGGTCATTCCGGTGATCGTGATCAAGAACGCCGAACGCGCGGCGGGACTGGCGCAGGCCTTGGTGTCGGGCGGGTTGCCGGTTCTGGAAATCACCCTGCGGTCGGACGCCGCCCTGGACGCCATCCGCGCGATGTCGGGTGTGTCGGGCGGCCATGTCGGGGCGGGAACGGTGCTGACGCCGGACGATGCGAAACGCGCTAAGGATGCGGGCGCGACCTTTGCCGTATCGCCGGGCTTGACCGACCGCTTGATCGCGGTTTGCGAGAAACTGGAACTGCCCCTTCTGCCCGGCACCGCCACCGCGTCCGAAGTGATGCGCGCGGCGGATGCGGGCTATGACATGCTGAAGTTCTTTCCGGCCGAGGCGATCGGGGGCGCGCCTGCGCTGAAATCCCTGGCGGGTCCCTTGCCGAAGATCCGCTTTTGTCCGACGGGCGGCATCTCGACCGCGAATGCCGGTGACTATCTGTCCTTGCCGAATGTCGTCTGCGTGGGCGGAAGCTGGATCGCCACCGACGCGGATGTCAGCGCCGAGAATTGGGGCGCCATCCAGGAACGTGCCCATGCCGCCGCCCGGCTGAGCCGGGGCTGATCTTGCCCGCCGATCTGGCGCAGGCCCGGCGCAATGTGATCGTGCTGGTCGCGGCCCAGGCGATCCTGGGCGCGCAGATGTCGGTGATCTTCATCGTGGGCGGACTTGCGGGCCAGATCCTTGCGCCGAACCCCTGCATCGCCACCCTGCCCTTGTCGATGATCGTCCTGGGATCGGCATTGACCGCGCGTCCCTTGGCGCGGTTCATGCAGCATCGCGGCAGGCAGGCGGGGTTCCTGCTGGCGGTCCTGGCGGGCGCTCTGGGTGCGGCCTTCGCGGCCTGGGGGCTGTGGTCGGGATCCTTCTGGCTGTTCATGGCCGGATCGCTGCTGACCGGCATCTATATGTCGGCCCAGGGGTTCTATCGCTTCGCAGCCACCGACCTGGCGCCCGAGGATTACGCCCCCCGCGCGATCAGTTGGGTCATGGCGGGCGGTCTGGCATCCGCGATCATCGGTCCAGCCGTGGTGCGTGCGACGGACGGGCTGACGGCGGTGCCGTTCCTGGCGACCTATCTGGCCGTGATCGGATTGAACGCCCTTGGTCCTTTCCTGTTCGCTTTCCTGCACAGCCCCCCGCCCGCGCCGCTCCACGAAGACCGGCGCCCCGGACGCTCAGTGGCCGAACTGCTGGGCCAGCCGCAGATCGCGGTGGCGATGATCTGTGGAATGGTCGCCTATGCGTTGATGAACCTGGTGATGACTTCGACCCCTTTGGCAGTGGTGGGTTGCGGCTTTGCGCCGACGGACGCCGCCAACATCGTCAGCGCGCATGTGCTGGCGATGTTTGCGCCAAGCTTCTTTACCGGTCATCTGATCGCCCGGTTCGGCCCTGAGCGGATCGTGGCGGTTGGGCTGTTCCTGCTGGCCATGGCCGGGGCTGCAGCCTTGTCAGGGGTGGAACTGACGCATTTCTTCGCGGCGCTGATCCTGCTGGGGATGGGGTGGAACTTCGGTTACATCGGGGCGACAACCATGCTGACGCGCGCGCATTCGCCCGAGGAAAGGGGCCGGGTCCAGGGCCTGAACGATGCTGTGGTCTTTGGCGGCGTGTTCCTGGCCTCGCTATCGTCGGGCGGGTTGATGAACTGCAGCGGCGGGTCCACCGTTGCGGGCTGGAATGCGGTCAACCTGGCGATGCTGCCCTTCCTGGTGCTGGCGGGCGGTGCGCTGATCTGGCTGATGCTGCGCCCGAGGGAGGCGTAGAAGCACGGCCCTGACCCGTCGCCTTTTGGTTCCCGAACCGACCGCGCACCCCGGGTTTTCGACCAGAATGAAGGTCAGAAAAGGGACTTCTGTTCCGGCTGGCGGGGCTTCCGACTTTGCCTTGGCGGGGCACCTTCGGGGCGAACCGGCAGTTTCTGATCATTGGCGAACTGAAGTTCCAGCCGGGCATGGTGCCGCGCGTCTTCGATCGATGTGATAACGCTGTCTTCCGGTCCCCGGACGATCACGAAGCCACGCTTCAGGGTTTCCTCGTGGCCCAGCGACTGCCGCATCCGGTCCACGCGTTGCAGGGCATCGTTGCGGCTGCGGACGGCACGCTGCACGGCCAGATCCAGCCGCCGCGACAAGTCGGCCAGCCTCTGGTCCTGGACGGTGATCGCCCGCCGGGTCGTCGCCATGACCCGCGCCAGCGAGGCATCCAGACGTTCCTGCAGCGCTGTCATCCGGTCGCGCCGCCGTTCCAGGCGGCGCGTTGCCGCCGCATCCAGCCGATGCTCCAGCCGGTGCAGCGTGTGGCCCTTGCCGTCCATGAAGCGGCGCAGCAACGCGACCGGCATCGGCCGGACCGCCAGTTGATGCCGGCGCGCCCGGATCAGCCCCTGCAACGCCGGGTCCAGCCGCCCCGCCCACAGGTCCAGCCGCTGCCGTGCGCCTTCGGTCAGCGCGGCGGGCCGCCCAAGCGCCCGGGCAAGGTCGCGCAGACGTTGGCGGGGCCGTTCGACGTGAACCGTTGCGCAGCGCGTCAGCCGAGCCTGCGATTCTGCCAGCCGGGCGGCCAGGTCCGCCAGCACCGGCACCGCCATCTCGGCCGCCGCAGTCGGTGTCGGCGCCCGGCGGTAGGATGCGAAGTCGATCAGCGTCGTGTCCGTTTCATGCCCCACGGCGGAAATCAGCGGGATCCGGCTTTCGGCGGCGGCGCGAACCACCGCTTCCTCGTTGAAGCCCCACAGGTCTTCCAGGCTGCCACCCCCGCGTGCGACGATCAGCAGATCCGGGCGCGGGATCGGCCCGCCCACGGCCAAGTCGTTGAAACCCCGGATCGCGGCGGCCACCTGGGGGGCGCACCCCTCGCCCTGGACGGCCACAGGCCAGATCACGACGCGCGTCGGAAAGCGCTCGCGCAGCCGGTGCAGGATGTCGCGGATCACCGCCCCGGAAGGCGAGGTCACGACCCCGATCACCCGCGGCAATGCCGGCAGCGGGCGCTTGCGCCCTTCGTCGAACAGCCCCTCGGCGGCAAGCGCCTGGCGGCGCTTTTCCAGCATCGCCATCAGCGCGCCAAGGCCCGCAGGCTCGATCTGGTCCACGATCAACTGGTATTTCGACTGGCCGGGAAAGGTGGTGATGCGGCCCGTGGCGATGACCTCCATTCCCTCCTCTGGGCGTTGCGCCAGTTTGGCCGCCTGTCCCTTCCAGGTCACTGCGGCCAGCACCGACCGGTCGTCCTTGAGGTCGAAATACAGGTGCCCCGAGGACGGCCGCGACACGCGCCCGATTTCTCCGCGCACGCGGACGCGGCCGAACTGATCTTCCAGGCTGCGCTTGACCGCGCCCGACAGTTCGGAAACCGTGAATTCATGGGCGTTGCTGCCCGGCGCGTCTTCCAGCAAATCCATGCGGCTTGTTCCCTTCGCCGCGCCACACTAGAACGCCGCGACCAGAAGCGAAAGGGCGGCCCATGAACATCCTGATCCTCGGCGGCGGCGGGCGCGAACATGCGTTGGCCTGGGCGATCCGGCAGAACCCGAAATGCGACCGCCTGATCGTCGCGCCGGGCAATGCGGGCATCGCCAATGTCGCCGAATGCGCCGACCTGGATATCCTGTCTCGCGCCGAAGTCCTGGAATTTTCGCAGGAAAACGCCATCGACTTCGTCGTGATCGGACCCGAGGCACCCCTGGCCGCCGGCGTGTCCGACGCCCTGCGCGATGCGGGCTTCCTGGTCTTCGGGCCCTCCCAGGCCGCCGCGCAACTGGAAGCCTCGAAGGCCTTCACCAAGGAAATCTGCGATGCCTGCGGGGCCCCCACGGCCGCATGGGCCCGCTTCACCGATGCAACCAGCGCCCGCGATTACGTCACCGCCCAGGGCGCGCCCATCGTGGTCAAGGCCGATGGCCTGGCCGCCGGAAAGGGCGTCACCGTGGCCGAAACAGTCGACCAGGCGCATCAGGCCATCGACGCCATCTTCGACGGCGAATTCGGCGACATGTCGGTGGTGATCGAGGAATTCATGGCGGGCGAGGAAGCCAGCTTCTTCATCCTGTGCGACGGCACCGACTGCCTGCCCATCGGAACCGCGCAGGACCACAAGCGCGTGGGCGATGGCGACACAGGCCCGAACACTGGCGGCATGGGCGCCTATAGCCCCGCCCCCGTCTTGACCCAGGCGCTGCAGGACCAGGTGATGGCGCGGATCGTGCGCCCCACCGTCGCGGAAATGGAACGTCGCGGAATGCCCTTCCAGGGCGTCCTCTACGCCGGGCTGATGATCCGAGACGGGCAAGCACGACTGGTCGAATACAATGTCCGCTTCGGCGATCCCGAATGCCAGGTCCTGATGATGCGGCTGGGCGCGCAGGTTCTGGACCTGCTTCTGGCCTGCGCCGAGGGGCGCCTGTCCGAAACATCGGTCAACTGGGCCGACGACCACGCGCTGACCGTGGTCATGGCGGCCGAGGGATATCCAGGCTCCTACCAGAAAGGCAGCACCATCAAGGGACTGGACAGCCTTTCCGAAACCAGCTTCGAGATGACCTTCCACGCAGGGACCGCCGCGAAGGACGGGCAGATCATCGCAACCGGCGGCCGCGTCCTGACCTGCACCGGGCGCGGCCCGACGCTTGCCGAAGCCCATCGCCGTGCCTATGCCCAGGTCGATGCGATCGACTGGCCGCAGGGTTTTTGCCGCCGCGACATCGGCTGGCGCGCGCTCTGACCCATCTTCTGTGCGCAAATATCCCCGCCGGAGGCATCCGACGGGGCAACACGCGCCATCCTCACAGACTGGAATACAGTCCTTCATAGATCGGCAGCAGGGTATCGGTCTCGAACAGGCTGCTGACCGACGTGCCGTTCCAGATGTTCAGGATGGCCTGCGTGAACATCGGAGCGGTTGGCACGATGCGGATGTTCGGTGCCGTTTTCACTGCATCGGTCGGCTGGATCGAATCGGTGATGACCAGCGATTTCATCACGGACTTGCTGACCCTCTCGACCGCGGGGCCGGACAGGACGCCATGGGTGATATAGGCGTGAACCTCGGTCGCGCCGCTGTCGGTCAGGGTCTGCGCGGCCTTCACCAGCGTGCCCGCCGTGTCGCAGATGTCGTCCACGATGATGCAGGCCTTGCCCTCCACGTCCCCGATCACGGTCATCTCGGCCACCTCGCCCGCCTTTTCCCGGCGCTTGTCCACGATGGCCAGCGGCGCTCCGATCCGGGTCGCCAGTTCCCGCGCACGGGCAACGCCCCCCACGTCAGGCGATACGACCATCAGGTCATTCATGCGGCCACGGAAGTGATGCTGGACGTCCAGGGCAAAGACCGGGGCGGCATAAAGGTTGTCCACCGGGATGTCGAAGAAGCCCTGGATCTGGGCTGCGTGCAGATCCAGCGTCAGCACGCGGTCGATCCCGGCCTCGGTCAGCAGGTTCGCCACCAGCTTGGCGCTGATCGGCGTGCGGGCCTTCGCGCGGCGATCCTGCCGGGCATAGCCGAAATAGGGAATCACCGCCGTGATCCGCGCGGCCGAGGACCGGCGTAGCGCGTCCGCCATGACCATCAGCTCCATCAGGTTGTCGTTGGCCGGGTTCGAAGTGGGCTGGATGATGTACATGTCCTCGCCGCGGACGTTCTCATAGACCTCGACGAAGATTTCCTGGTCGTTGAACCGCTCGACCCGCGCATCGCAGAGGCTGACATTCATGCCCCGGTGCATCGACATCCGCCGCGCGATGGATGCGGCAAGGGTCCGGTTTGCATTGCCGGAAATCAGCTTGGGTTCGGTCATGACGGGCATGGATGGGGCCTTTTTCGGGGGATTCGCCAGATTGCGCCCGCCTTACCACCCGGTTAGCCTGCGGGCAAATCGCGAAGGACCGTCTTCATGGCCAATATCGACTACTATCTGGGGACGATCAGCCCCTGGGCTTATCTGGCGGGCGACCGGCTGGAACGGATCGCCGAACGCCATGGGGCGAAGATCACCTACAAGCCGCTGGACATCCTGCAACTGTTCGATCGCACGGGCGGGGTTCGCCCGGCCAATCGCCATGCCAGCCGTATGGAATACCGCGCCCAGGAACTATCCCGCTGGTCAGACCATCTTGGAATGGCGCTGAACATCAAGCCCGCCTTCTGGCCGGTGAACATGGCGCCGTCATCCTATGCCATCATCGCGGCGCAGAAAACGGGCGGCGGCGATCTGGGCGGACTGGTGCAAGCCATCCTGCGCGCCGTCTGGGCCGAGGATCGGGACATCAGCGATGACGCAGTGCTTCGCGATATCCTGGGCCGGCACGGCTTCGATCCGGCCCTGGTCGACAAGGGCCTGTTCGTGGGCGCCGAAACCTATGGCCGCAACCTGGAACAGGCGGTGGAAGCCGGGGTCTTTGGTTCCCCCTTCTATGTCGTGCAGGAAAGCGGGCAGAAGTTCTGGGGACAGGACCGTCTGGATTTCCTTGATCGTCACCTGGCCGCACTATGACCGGCATTCACAAGCGGCACTGGCCCGGGGACAAGGATCGTCCGGCCTTGGCCTTGCATTGCATGATGGGAAACGCGGCCTATTGGGGACCGATCGCCAAGCGGCTTGACGGCCGTCTCGACCTGACGGGCTTCGACATGCCCGGCCACGGCCGCAGCGGTGCCTGGACGCCGCAGGCCGACGGCCCCGATTTCCACACGGCCGTGACGCGGATTGCCGCCAGCTTCATCGACCGACCGCTCGATCTGATCGGCCACAGCCTGGGCGCGACGGTCGCCCTGCGCATCGCGGTCGCCGCGCCTGATGCCGTGCGCAGCCTGACGCTGATCGAACCCGTATTGTTTGCCGCCGCCCCGGATGCCGAACAGGAAGCCCGTGACAATGTCATGTCCGATCACCTGATCCATGGGCGCGCCAGCGATGCCGCACGCGGCTTTATCGACATCTGGGGCGCCCAGCCCTTCGATACCCTTCCGCCCTCTGCGCAGCAGACCATGACCGAACAGATCGGTCTGGTGGTCGATACGGATGCGACTTTGGCCAAAGACCGGGCAGGCATTCTGCGCGAGGGTGGGCTGGAGTCCATCGATGCGCCGGTCTTGATCATTGCAGGCGAGAAATCCCCTGGGGTCATCCACCGCATCGCCGATGCCTTGGCCGCGCGATTTGCGGATGTCGGACGGGCGGTCGTGCCGGATGCAGGACACATGCTGCCCCTGACCCATCCCGATCAGACCGCCGGGCTGATCGGCTTGAACCTGGATCGCGCCTGAAGACGCCGACCTTGTGCATTGTTCCTGACCCACCGGACACCTTCGGCATCTTGGCCTTTCGGAACCCGTACTACGTCAGGCAAAGCTTTCCTCGAAAGCACCCTCGATGATGTCGACACGGCCCTGACCATCGACCAGTGCCGCATCGAAGCGCATGTCCGGCAGCAAGTCCCAGCCCGCCTTGTCGCAGTACTCCAGTGCCGCACGCATGATGCGGCCCTGTTGCGCCGAACCCAGCCGCAGGGCAGCCTCCTCGTGAGTGGCCGACTGCTTGACTTCGACGAACACCAGGCAAGCCCCCTGGCTGGCGACAAGGTCGATTTCCCCCGCCTTGCCCCGCCAACGCCGTGCCAGAATCGTCATTCCCCGCCCTTCCAGCAGCCGCGCCACGCTGTCCTCGGCCATGACCCCAGACAGGTGTGCCATCCGGCCCCTTGTCCTGCGCGCCGATGATACCTCTCGGGGCTGCACCGGCCCTGCGCCCGGCAAGTTCAGCGATCTGACGACATGACCCATCTTCAATCCCTGCCTTCGTCGAGGCCAAGCGCGATCTGATAGACATCGCGCCGCGCCATATCCAGTTCCGCCGCCACTTCCCGGACGGCATCCTTCACCGTCATCGCCCCAAGCCGCGCCTGCAGCGCCCGCCGCACCGCATCTTCGTCCACGACGACCGCGCCCGGTCGATCGACCAGCATCACCACCTCGCCCTTCAGGGTGGCCATGCGGGGATCCTGCGCCAGTTCGGCGGCGGTTCCCCGGATCACCTCTTCGAACTTCTTGGTCAGTTCCCGCGCCACCACTGTAGGGCGATTCGCATCAACCTCGCACATCTCTCTCAATGTCTGGTTAACGCGCCTGGGGCTTTCGAACAGGATCAGCGTCGCATCGACCGCCATCCAGTCGCGCAGCCATGTCAGCCGCGCCCCCTTGGTCGATGGCGGGAAGCCCAGGAACAGGAAGCGGTCGCTGGGCAGCCCCGAGAGGCTGAGCGCGACCAGCGGGGCCGAGGGGCCGGGCAGCGCATGGACCCGGTGGCCTGCCTCGGCGGCCTCTCTGGCGAGGCGGTATCCTGGATCGGCCACCAGCGGCGTTCCCGCGTCCGAGGCATAGGCGATGCTGGCACCCTCGGCCAGGGCCGCCATCAGCCCCGGCCTGGCGCGTTCGCCGTTGTGGTCGTGATAGGGGATGATCCGCCTGCCCCGAAGCGGAATGCCGTGAATGTCCAGAAGGTGCCGCAGCACGCGCGTGTCCTCGGCCGCCAGCACATCGGCGGCGTTCAGCACATCCAGCGCGCGCAGCGTGATGTCCCGTGCCGTGCCGATGGGCGTCGCCACCAGATAGAGACCGCCCTCCAGCCGCGGCGCCTCGACATGGGCCGAAAGACGATCGGCCGGCTGTGGATCGTCGCGTTTGTCGGTCATCGTCCTCTCCTTCCGCCTGATTGCCAAGCAGGTCCATTGGTCCTAGGCTGCCGGCACCTCGCCGATACCTTACAGCAGGGAAGTTTCATATGGTCGTTTCCGCCACAACCCGGCCCGCCACCGGATTGCGCCGCGTCGTCACGGGTGCCGCCGCCATCATCTCAGCCTTCGTTCTTGCGGCCTGCGACCCGGTCGGGGGATCGCAGCAGGCCAGCGGCCCGGCCATCGGCCCCCTGATCAATCCCGGAGAACCGGTCCGGGTTGCCCTGCTGGTGCCGGGCGGCAGCGGATCGGCCGATCTGGAATGGCTGGCGCGCAGCCTCAGGAACTCGGCGCGGATGGCTGCGGCGGACGCACAGGGCGCCAGCGTCGATCTGCGGGTCTATGATACCGGCACCAGCACCGAACAGGCGGTGGCCCAGGCCAACGCGGCGGTGGACGCGGGTGCGCAGATCATCGTCGGCCCGCTGTTTGCCGAAGGCGCCAATGCCGTCGGCAACGCCATGCGGCCGCGCAACATCAACGTGCTGACCTTCTCGAACAACGCCGAGATCGCGGGCGGCAACGTCTTCATCCTGGGCAACAGCTTCGCCAATATCGCCGACCGGCTTGTCGGCTATGGGGTGCGCCAGGGCAAGCGCAACGTCTATGTCGTGGCCGAGGACGACATCGCGGGCCAGCTTGGCGGGCGCGCGATCGAAACCGCCATCGCCCGCAATGGCGCGCGCATGGCCGGACGCATCAACCATCCCGTATCGGTCACCGGCATCGATGCCGTGGTTCCGCAGATCGCCAATGCGGCGCAGTCGGGACAGGTCGATGCCGTGTTCATGACCGCCAACAACCAGGCCGTCCTTCCCTATCTGACGGAAAAGCTGGCCGCTGCGGGGGTCCGGTCGCCGGTGACGCAGATGATGGGACTGACCCGCTGGGACCAGCCCCCGGCCCGTGCCAGCCTGCCGCAGTTGCAGGAAGGCTGGTTCGCGATCCCCGACCAGGGCCTGCGGGCACAGTTCGATGCGCGCTATCGCAACGCGCATGGCGAACAGCCGCATGAACTGGCAAGCCTTGCCTATGACGGGGTCGCAGCCATCGCATCCCTGGTGCGCGGCGGACAGCGCAATGCCCTGACCACCACCGGCCTGACCCAGCGGGCGGGCTTCTCGGGCGTGGGCGGCGTCTTCCGGCTGCGGCCGGACGGCACCTCCGAACGCGCCCTGGCGGTGGCCACCCTGCGCGGCAACCGGCTGGTGATCCTGGATCCTGCGCCGCGCGGCTTTGGCGGCGCCGGGTTCTGATCTTGGCCGACCGTTCCGATACGGCAGTCCTGCAAAGCGCCCCGGCCCTGTCCGGGGCGCATCCCATCTTTGACCCCCATACGTTCCTGCCCATGCTGGACGCCGCGCTGCACGGGCTGACGGACCGCCGCGAAATCCGCGCCCGCGCTGTCACCGCCTTGTCCGAGGCCCGCGCCGAGGCCATGCGCGCGATCGAGGCGGGCCTGACCAGCCATCCCCGTGCCGCGCGCGAAACCGTCCGTGCCATCGCCACCCTGACCGACGGCATCGTCATCGCCACCCATCATGTCGCGACGGTCTGGCTGCACCCCCAGCAATCCCTGTCCGAGGCCGAGCGTCTGGCTGTGCTGGGCGTCGGCGGCTATGGCCGGGCCGAGATGGCGCCCGCGTCGGACGTGGATCTGCTGTTCCTGACGCCCTGGAAGATCACCGCCTGGGCCGAAAGCGTGGTCGAATCCATGCTGTACATCCTGTGGGATCTGAAGCTGAAGATCGGCCATTCGATCCGCAGCGTCGAGGATTGCATCCGCCTGGGCGCCGGCGACATGACCATCCGCACATCCTTGGTGGAACACCGGCTGGTCGCCGGGCACGCCCCCCTGGCCGAGGAACTGCGCGAACGGCTGTGGGTGGAACTGTTTTCGAAGACCGTGCCCGAATTCATCGAGGCCAAGCTGGAAGAACGCTCGGCCAGGCATCAGCGGCAGGGCGGGCAGCGGTACGTCCTTGAACCCAATGTCAAGGAAGGCAAGGGCGGGTTGCGCGACCTGCAGACGCTGTACTGGATCGCGAAGTACATCCACCGGGTCGATCGCGCGGTGGAACTGGTCGATCTTGGCGTCTTCACGCGCGAAGAACACCTGGCCTTCTGGCAGGCCGAGGATTTCCTCTGGGCCGTGCGCTGCCACCTGCACCTGATCGCGGGGCGGCCCGTGGATGTGCTGTCCTTCGACATGCAGGTCGAGGTCGCGCGGCGCATGGACTATCGCGATACCTCGGCCCGGCGCGGCGTCGAATACTTCATGCAGGATTACTTCCGCCACGCCACCCATGTGGGCGAACTGACCCGGGTCTTCCTGACGGAACTTGAAGCGCGCCATGTCCGCAGCGCCCCGTTCCTGGGCCGCCTGTTCCGCCGCCGCCGTAAGGTAAGACCCGGCTTCACCGACAATCATGGCCGCCTTTGCATCGCGGATGATGCCGAATTCCTGGCCGACCCCCTGAACATCCTGCGCCTGTTCGAGGAGGCGCTGCGCACCGGCCTGCTGATCCATCCCGACGCGATGCGGCTGGTCGCGGCCAACCTGGACCTGATCGACGACAAGGTGCGGTCCGACCCCGAGGCGAACCGCATCTTCATGGATCTGCTGCTGAAGCACGGCAATCCCGAACGGGGGCTGCGGCGCATGAACGAACTGGGCGTTCTGGCGGCCTTCATCCCCGAATTCGAACCTGTCGTGGCGATGATGCAGTTCAACATGTATCACCACTATACCGTTGACGAACACTCCATCCAATGCGTCGCCGCCCTGGCCGAGATCGAGCGAGGCGAGCATCCCGAGGACCTGCCCCTGTCCAGCGAGATCATGGAAAGCGGCGTCAACCGCCGCGTCCTGTATCTGGCAGTGCTGCTGCACGACATCGGCAAGGGTCGGCGCGAGGATCATTCGATCCTTGGTGCCCGCCTGGCGCGTCGGATCGCGGCCCGCTTCGGCTTTCCGCAAGACGACATCGACACGGTGGAATGGCTGGTCCGCAATCACCTGCTGATGTCGGACGTGGCGCAAAAGCGCGACATCGGCGACCCGCGCACCCTGCGCGACTTCGCCAAGGCGGTGAAGACCCGCAGGCGGCTGGACATGCTGCTGGTGCTGACCGTCTGCGACATTCGCGGGGTCGGTCCCGGCACCTGGAACAACTGGAAGGCCGCGCTGCTGCGCAAGCTGCATACCGAAACGGCCCTGGTGCTTGAAAACGGGCTGGAGGAGCTGAACCGCGACCGCCGCCAGAACGAGGCCAAGCGCAGCCTGCGCCACCTGCTGGTCGCCAAGGGGTGGGAGGCCAGGACGATCCGGGCGGAACTGGGCCGCCATTACGACAACTACTGGTCGGGCCTGCCCACCGAAACGCAGGCGACCTTCGCCGAACTGCTGGGCGACATCGGCCCGGACGAGATCCGCATCGACCTCTGCGCCGATCACGACCGCGATGCGACCCGCGCGGCCTTTGTCCTGGCCGACCACCCGGGCATCTTCTCGCGCCTTTGCGGGGCGCTGACGCTGATGGGCGCGAATGTGGTGGATGCGCGCACCTATACGACCCGCGACGGCTTCGCGACCGCGGTGTTCTGGGTGCAGGATCCCGACGGCCGCCCCTTTGCCGAGGATCGCCTGCCCAAGCTGCGCCAGACGATCCTGCGCACCCTCAAGGGCGAGATCGTCGCGCGAGAGGCCTTTGCCAGCCGCGACAAGCCCAAGAAGCGCACGCGCGAATTCAAGTTCCCCACCCATGTCACCTTCGACAACGAAGGCAGCGACATCTATACCATCATCGAGGTCGATACCCGCGACCGTCCCGGCCTTCTGTACGACCTGACCCGGACCATGGCCGCGAACCACATCCAGATCGTCAGCGCCGTGATCGCCACCTTCGGGGCGCAGGTGGTGGACAGCTTCTATGTCAAGGACATGTTCGGCCTGAAGCTGCACAGCGAGGCCAAGCGCGACGCCTTGGAAAAGAAGCTGCGCGCGGCTATTGCCGACGGGGCAAAACGGGCAGAGGCTTGAAATCATGAAATCGGGACTGGTGCGCGGATTCCTCTCGGTAGGGATCTGGACCTTCGTGTCGCGTTTGTCGGGATTCGTGCGCGACATCCTGATGGCCGCCTGGCTGGGCAGCGGGGCTGTCGCCGACGCGTTCTTTGTGGGGCTGTCGCTGCCCAACATGTTCCGCCGTTTCTTCGCGGAAGGCGCTTTCAACACCGCCTTCGTGCCGATGTTTTCCAAGAAGCTGGACGACCGCGCCGACGCGCAACGCTTTGCGTCCGAGGCGTTTTCGGGCCTTCTGATGACCGTGCTGCTGCTGTCTGCCGTCGCGATGGTGTTCATGCCGGTGCTGGTCTGGCTGATGGCATCGGGATTTGCAGGGGACGAACGCTTCCCGCTGGCCGTGCAATACGGCCGGATCATGTTCCCCTATATCCTGCTGATCTCGCTGGCCTCGATGATCTCGGGCGTGCTGAACGCCAATGGCCGCTTCACGGCCGCCGCTGCCGCGCCGGTGCTGCTGAACCTGCTGTTCATCGCGGCCATGGCGATTGCCTGGTGGCGCGGCTGGGACGTGGGCCTGACACTGGCCTGGGCCACGCCCATCACGGGCATCGCGCAGCTTGCGCTTGTCTGGTGGGACGCCCGTCGCACGGGCTGGTCCTTCCGACCGCAGCGCCCGCGCCTGACGCCCGACATGCGCCGGTTGCTGGCCGTGGCCCTGCCCGCCGCCTTCGCGGGGGGCGTGGTGCAGATCAACCTGCTGGTGGGCCGCCAGGTCGCCAGCCATTTCGAGGGCGCGATTTCCTGGCTGTCCTATTCCGACCGCCTGTATCAACTGCCCCTGGGGGTGGTGGGCGCAGCGGTGGCCGTGGTCCTGCTGCCGGAACTGGCGCGCCGGTTGCGGGCGGGCGATCACGCGGGCGGACAGTCCGCCTATTCCCGCGCGACAGAATTCGGACTGTTCCTGACCCTGCCCGCCGCCTTCGCCATCGCGGTGATCGCGGAACCCATGGTCCGCACCCTGTTCGAACGCGGTGAATTCACGGCCGAGGACACGACCCAGACCGCCCGCGCGCTGATCGTCTATGCCTTCGGCCTGCCCGCCTTCGTGCTGCAGAAGATCCTGCAGCCGCTGTATTTCGCGCGCGAGGATACGAAGACCCCCTTCCGCTATGCCCTGTGGTCGATGGTGGTGAACGCGCTTGTCGCCTTTGGGCTGATGCCCGTCCTGGGCTTTCTGGCAGCGGCCCTCGGCACCACCATTGCCGCCTGGATCATGGTCGCGCAACTGTGGTGGGGCACACGGGCCATGGGCGACGCGGCCCGCGCCGACGATCGCCTGCGCCGCAAGACGCCGCTGATCGTGCTGTCATCGGCGCTGATGGCGGGCGCGTTGTGGCTGATGATGGGCTGGCTGGATGACGCGGGCATCGGTCGCGTTTCGGGCCTGGCGATCCTGGTCTTCGGCGGGGCCGCGATCTATTTCGCGCTCAGCTTCGCGACGCGGGCCTATCGCCTGTCGGACCTGAAGGCGGCGGTGCGGCGCGGCTAGCGCGCCCGGATCTGGCGCAGCACCCGCTGCACGCCCCCGTCCACCAGCACGAAGCTGAGAAGGAAGCCCGCGCCAAAGCCCGCGATCTCGGCGATCCAGCCATAGCCCGCACCGCCGAAGACGATCCCGAAGACAAGCTGGAAGGCCAGCAGCATCCCGATCAGCGTAAAGGCCCGCATCCGGTTGGCTTGGACCGCCCCCAGCCGCGACCACAGCAGGAAGGTGAAGGCCCCCACCAGCCCATAGACCGCCGGATAGCCGCCGATCAGCGGCCCCGGCCGCCCCGGCAGGACCGAGATCGCCGCCGTATAGACCAACGCGCCGCCGATCGCCGAACCCAGGAACAGCGCGACGACTGCCCAGGGGCGGAACTCTCGCGCGATCATGTTGCCAAGCGCAAGCGTGAAGACGACCACGAACAGCGCATGGGTGAAGGACGAATTGACGAAGCTATAGGTCAGGATGCGATAAGCCTGGTCCCAATCCACCGCGCCAAGCTGCCACATGCGCTGCACCATCTCGGGCGCAAAGGCGGTCATCTGCATGGCCGACAACCGCAGGCCCACGCCCTGCGCCCCGCCGATCAGGCCCGTCTGGCCCAGCAGGAACACGATCTCGCCCGCGATGGCCGGCAGCGCCAGGGCCCAAAGCACGACGGGCAGCGGGTTGAGGGGCGAGGTGGGCATGGCCTGGCGCATCGGGATTCCTTCGCGGTTGCGGTCGCTTTGGGCAAGGGCTAAGCCACTGGCAGCGAAAATCCAAGCAGGCCCGACATGACCGAGACGACGAAAACCCGTTTCAAACCGCGCATCTTCTCGGGCATCCAGCCCTCGGGCGGGCTGACGCTGGGCAACTATCTTGGCGCCCTGAAACGCTTCGCGGCCCTTCAGGGGGGTGAGGCCGAGACGATCTATTGCCTTGTGGACCTGCACGCGATCACCGTCTGGCAGGAACCCGAAACCCTGCGCCGCAACATCCGCGAGGCGGCGGCGGCCTTTATGGCCGCAGGCGTCGATCCGCAACAGTCGGTCCTGTTCAACCAGAGCCAGGTTTCCGCCCATGCGGAAATGGCGTGGCTGTTCAATACCGTGGCGCGGGTCGGATGGATGTACCGAATGACCCAGTTCAAGGACAAGGCGGGCAAGAACACCGAAAACGTCAGCTTGGGCCTGCTGGCCTATCCGGCGCTGATGGCCGCCGACATCCTGACCTATCAGGCGACCGCGGTGCCGGTGGGCGAGGATCAGAAGCAGCACCTGGAGCTGACACGCGACATCGCCGCGAAGTTCAACCACGACTACGGCGTCGAGCAGTTTCCCATCACCGAACCCTTGATCGAGGGCGTGGCGACCCGCGTCATGTCGCTGCGGGACGGCAGCAAGAAGATGTCGAAGTCCGATCCTTCGGATGCCAGCCGGATCAACCTTACCGACGACGCGGACGCAATCGCCCAGAAAATCCGCAAGGCCCGCACGGATGCGGACCCCCTGCCCGGCACGACCGAAGGATTGAAGGACCGGCCCGAGGCGCGCAACCTGGTCAACATCTATGCCGCCCTGGCCGACCAGACCCCCGACGCTGTCCTGTCGCGGTTCGAGGGCCAGGGCTTCGGCGCCTTCAAGCCCGCGCTTGCCGATCTTGCCGTCTCCTCGCTGGAACCGATCACGAAGCGGATGAACGACTTCATGGCCGACCCGGCCGAGATCGACCGCATCCTGGGCCAAGGCGCAGTCCGTGCGGACGAGATCGCAACACCGATCCTGGAACGCACGAAAGAGATCATGGGCCTGCTGCGCACGCGCCCCTGACGCAAGAAGGCCGCCCCGTCGTATGATCGGGGCGGCCTTTCGTTATCGACTTTTCCGGTGCAAGCCGGTCCGCTAGATCGCCTTCATCACATCGGCCGCGATCTCGAAGCTGCGCAGCCGGGCCTGCTGGTCATGGATCTGGCCGGTCAGGATCACCTCATCCGGGCGATAGGTGGCGATCAGATCGCGCAACTGGACGCCAACGTCATCGGCATTGCCGACCGCGCTGATCTTCAAGGCCTCATCGACCATCCGGCGCATCTGCGGGCCGATCTCGGCATCCAGATCACGCACCGGACGCGGCAATTTGCCGGGCATCCCTGTCCGCAAGCGTGCGAAGGCCAATTGCATCGAGGTGCGCAGATACCGCGCCTCCTCGGCATCGTCGGCCGCGAAGACGTTGATCGCCAGCATCACCTGCGGCCGGTCGTTCCACGGCCCCGGCCGGAACCGCTCGCGATAGATCGCGATGGCGCGGTCCAGATCACCGGGCGCGAAATGGCTGGCAAAGGCATAGGGCAGGCCCAGATGCGCGGCCAGCTGCGCGCCGAACAGGCTGCTGCCCAAGATCCAGACCGGCACGTTCGTGCCCTCGCCCGGCAGTGCGCGGACGGCGGCGCCGGGGCGTTCCGGCCCAAGGTAATCCAGAAGTTCGACCACATCCTGCGGAAAGCTGTCCGCCATCGGATCGCGCCGCAGGGCACGGATGACGGCACCATCTCCGCCAGGCGCCCGGCCCAGCCCCAGGTCGATCCGGTCCGGGAAGGCAGTGGCCAGGGTGCCGAAAGCCTCGGCCACGGTCAGGGGCGCGTGGTTGGGCAACATGATCCCGCCCGCACCGACCCTGATCCGCGATGTCGCCTGTGCCACCAGCCCGATCAGCACCGCCGTCGCAGCACTGGCGATGCCCGGCATGTTGTGATGTTCCGCCAGCCAGAACCGGCGATAGCCCCAGCCCTCTGCCTTGACGGCAAGGTCCAGCGTGTTGCGGATGGCGTCCCGGGCTTCGAAGCCCTCGGGCACCGGCGATAGATCGAGAAGGGAATACGGCATGCTCATGCAGCCGAATTATGCTCTCGTCGCATGAATGCAAGCGGGGCAGATGCAGATTCTGCAACCGGCTTCCTCTTCACGAAAATATCCGGCGGCGGTGAATGGCCCGCGGCACGCCACAAGAGGCGCGAGCGCCCCCTGTGCTTCAGCCCATCTTGCGCAGATAGGTCCAGGTCGGAACACGGGCATTGCGGGCAACCGACCAGCTTTCGGCATCGCCGAGATAAACGAAACCGCAATTGGTCAGAACCCGTGCCGAGCCGGGGTTGTCCTGGAACACCTCGGCGAACAGCGTGCGGGCCTTGTGAGGGTTGGCCTTGACCAGGGCGTCCACGGCCTCGGTCGCGAAGCCGGTGTTCCAGAAGCCCGCGCCGATCCAGAAGCCCAGTTCGGACTGGTCGCCTTCCATCCGCGTCAGGGACACGACGCCCAGAAGTTCGGCCAACTTGTTGGCGGACCCGTCAATGGCCCAGACATCCTCGGTCCGCTCGGCCGACAAGGCGCGGGCCACAAAGGCTTCGGACGCGCCGGGCGGCAGGGGATGGGGAATGGCCCGCGTGCCTTCGGCCACACGCTTGTCGGCGGTGTAATGGGCGATCATCCCCGCATCCGAAGGACGCAAGGGGCGCAGGATGAACCGTTCCGTGGCGATGACGGGCTGGTTCAGCGTGGCGTCCGAAATCTTCAGGTCGTCCAAACGCGTCCCCTCCCGCATGGGTGCTGACATGACCATCTTCCCTCCCCGGAAAACAGGCGGGGGACCGGCTTTCGCCGATCCCCCTGTAACAGTGAAATGTTAAGCTCGGGTTACTCGGCCGCTTCAAGGGTCGCGGGGACCACCGAAATGAAGGTGCGGCCCTTCAGGCCCTTCTTGAAGGTGATCTGCCCGTCGGTCAGAGCAAACAGGGTATGATCCTTGCCCATGCCGACATTGGTGCCAGCCCACCATTTCGTGCCGCGCTGGCGGACGATGATGTTGCCGGCGACGGCTTCCTGGCCGCCATACAGCTTGACGCCCAGACGGCGACCGGCCGAATCGCGACCGTTGCGGGACGAACCGCCTGCTTTCTTGTGTGCCATGGCTCAGTCTCCTTACGCGTTTTCTTTGGTGCGCGCGCCGACGGCGGTCTTCACGCCGGTCGATGCCGCGCCTTCGGCCAGGACGTCGGTCACACGCAGCAGGGTCAGTTGCTGGCGATGCCCGCGCGTGCGCTGCGAGCTGTGCTTGCGGCGGCGCTTGACATAGGTGATGACCTTGTCGGCCTTGATCTGGTCGATCACTTCGGCCTGCACGCAGGCGCCGTCCACCAGGGGCGCGCCCAGGGTCGAGCCGACCATCAGGATTTCGTTGAACTGGACCTTGTCGCCAGCCGCGGCATTCAGCTTTTCAACGCGCAGGACGTCGCCCGCCTGCACCTTGTATTGCTTGCCGCCCGTCTTCAGAACCGCGAACATCGCTTCTTTTCCTTCGTTGCCGCGTCCTTCGGCCCCGGATCAAGCCGGCGTTCGGGTTTCCCCGCCTTCGGACAGCGCATCCCCGGCAAGGGGATGTCATTGAAAATAACTCACCGGCCAAGGGCAGTCGCCCGGCCGGTTGGCGGGGATATGGCGGATTCCCGCCCCCAAGTCAAGCATCGCACAGCCGCGAAATTCCCATAGATGCATGGAACCTTGGACGATGATGCGGTTTTGTCCCCGGCCACCTAGGAAACACATCATGCAGAGTTTCACCTGCCCCGACTGCGACGCCCGCGTCTATTTCGAGAACCTGTTCTGCGCCTGCGGCGCCTCTCTCTATTACGAGCCCGAATCCCGGGCCATGTTGAACCAGGGGGAACCCTGCGCGAACCGCGAGACCATCCAGTGCAACTGGGTCGCCGCGCCGGGCCAGGCGCTTTGCCGGTCCTGCGCCATGTCGGATGTGGTCCCCGCCTTGAATGTCGGCGACAACCAGCAGCTTCTTGAAAGAGCCGAGCGGGCGAAGCGGTGGGTGCTGGCCAATCTGTCGAACTGGCAATGGTTCACCGACGCGGATCAGGGGATGCGGCCCCGCTTTCAGATGCTGTCGGAAAACACCGGCGGCGGCCGGGCCGTGCAGATCATGATGGGCCACGACAACGGCGAGATCGTCATCAACGTGACCGAGGCGGATGAACTGATCCGCGTTCAGCGCCAGCAGCAGCTGGGCGAACAATACAGGTCGATGGTGGGGCATTTCCGGCACGAACTGGCGCATTTCCTGTTCGACCGCCTGACCGTCGCGCCGGGCTTCCAGGCCGAATTCCGGCCCCTGTTCGGGGATGAAACCCAGGACTACAACGCCGCGCTCCAGGAACATTACGCCAATCCCAAGGATCCGGGAGAGGATTTCATCACCGCCTATGCGACCTCGCACCCGCACGAGGATTGGGCCGAAACCGTGGCCCATCTGCTGCACATGGTGGATTTCACCGACAGCTTCATCAACGCGGGATTGTTGATGAAGAACGTTCCTGACGGGTATCAGCCTTATGCCGAAACGGACGCAGACCATCTGCTGAACATCGCCGCCGAGGTCGCAATCGCCATCAACGACATCAACCGCGCGCTGGACAACTCGGACCTGTATCCCTTCATCCTGACGCCGAAGATCCGGGAAAAGATCAAGTTCGCGCATGGCTGGATCAGCAACCATGCCGCGCGGGGCGCCTAGGCCGAGGCCTTCTCCTCCAGCGCGAGCCATTCCTCCTCGGCCTCGGACAAGGCCTGCTGCCGTTCGGCCAAGGCCTCGGTGGCCTTCTGGAACTTGGCGGGGGCGGTCGTGAACAGGTCGGGCTGGGCCAGGAATTCCGACAGCTTGGCGATCTCGGCCTCAAGACGCTCGATCATGGCGGGCAGCGCGTCGAGGCGATGTCGCTCGGTGAAGGACAGGCCCGACTTGGCAGCCTTCGGCCTGTCTGGCGCGGTCTCGGCCTTTCGGGGGGCGTTGTCCGTGACGGCAGGTGCATCCTCACCCCGCTGGGCCCGGTAATCGGACCAGCCGCCCGCATAGACGGTCGCGCGACCATGCCCTTCCATTGCCACGGTGGTGTCGGCCACGCGGTCGATGAAGTCGCGGTCATGGCTGACCAGCAGGACGGTGCCGTCGTATTCGCCCAGCAGATCCTGCAACAGATCCAGCGTTTCCACGTCCAGGTCGTTGGTCGGTTCGTCCAGCACCAGCATGTTCGAAGGCCGCGCCATCAGCCGCGCCAACAGCAGCCGCGCCTTCTCGCCGCCCGACAGGCTGCGGACAGGTGCGCGGGCCTGCGCGTCGTCGAACAGGAAATCCTTGAGATAGGCCACCACATGCCGCGGCTGGCCCCGCACCATGACCTGATCGGCCCGCCCCGACACGCGCATGTCGGGATCGCCCGTCAGCGATTCCCACAGGGTCTGGTCCGGGTTCAGCGCCGAACGGGTCTGGTCGAAGACCGCCAGTTCCAGGTTGGTGCCCAGCGTCACGGTGCCCTGGTCCGGCGCGATTTCCCCGGTCAGCATCTTGATCAGCGTGGTCTTGCCCGCGCCGTTCGGCCCGACAAAGGCAATCCGGTCGCCCCTGTTCACCAGCAGGTCGAAGGGCCGCAGGATCTCGCGGCCGCCGAAGGACTTGGCGATGCCCTTGGCCTCGATCACCTTCTTGCCCGATTGCGGCCCGGATTCCAGCGCCATGGCGGCCGTCCCCTGCCGCCGGATCTGGGCGCTGCGTTCGGCGCGCAGCGCAGCAAGCGCGCGCACGCGGCCCTGGTTGCGCTTGCGGCGTGCGCTGATCCCCTCGACGGCCCAGCGGGCCTCGGCCTTGATCTTGCGGTCCAGCTTGTGGCGGGCGTCATCCTCGGCCGCCCAGACGGATTCGCGCCAGTCCTCGAAGCCTTCGAAGCCCTTTTCCTGGCGGCGAACCTCGCCCCGGTCGATCCACAGGGTGGCGCGGGTCAGGCGGCGCAGGAAGGCGCGGTCATGGCTGATGATGACATAGGCCGCGCGGGTCTGGGACAGGTGATCCTCTAGCCAGCCGATCGCCTGGATGTCCAGGTGGTTGGTCGGCTCGTCCAGCAGCATCAGCTCGGGCGCCTGCGCCAGAAGACGGGCCAGGGCGGCGCGGCGGCGTTCCCCGCCTGATGCGGTCGCGACAGGACGGGCGGGATCGAACTTCAGCCCTTCGGCCGCCATCTCGACACGGTAGGCTTCCGCCTCGGGCAGACCCGAGGCCGCGAATTCGCCCAGGGTCACAAAATCCGACAGGTCGGGATCCTGTTCCATATAGCCGGTGGTCACCCCCGCACCGGCCACGACCTCGCCCCGGTCAGGCTCGACCAGGCCTGCCATGACCTTCATCAGGGTCGACTTGCCCGATCCGTTGCGCCCCACCAGGGCCACGCGGTCGCCGGGCTGGATCGTCAGGGACAATCCGTCGAAAACGGGATTTCCGCCAAAGGTCAGCGAAATATCGGACAGTTGAAGAAGGGGTGCGCGTGCCATGATGCGGCCCCTATCGCGGGGCGGGCGGCCGGTCAATGGATCCCCGCCCAATGGGGGGCTTGCACCGCCGGACATTCCCTTTCACAACGGCGCGACGCCGCAGGAGGTTCGCATGGCCCGCAAGATCATCATCGACACCGATCCCGGTCAGGACGACGCGGTGGCGATCCTTCTGGCCCTGGCCAGCCCCGAACTGGAGGTGCTGGGCCTGACAGCGGTTGCCGGCAACGTGCCGTTGGCGCTGACCGAACTGAACGCGCGCAAGATCCTGGAACTGGCAGGCCGGACCGACATCCCGGTCTTTGCCGGATGCGACCGGCCGCTGGTCCGCCCCCTGGTCACGGCGGAACATGTCCACGGCAAGTCGGGCCTTGACGGCATCGAACTGCCCGCGCCCAGGATGGCGCTGCAACCTGGGCACGCGGTCGATTTCATCATCGACACGCTGCGCCGCGAACCCGCCGGAACGGTGACGCTGGTTCCCATCGGCCCCCTGACCAACATCGCCCAAGCCTTCCGCCAAGCCCCGGACATCATCGGGCGCATCCAGGAAATCGTCCTGATGGGCGGCGCCTATTTCGAGGTGGGCAACATCACCCCCGCCGCCGAATTCAACATCTTCGTCGACCCCGAAGCCGCGGCCGAGGTTTTCGCGGCAGGCGCCCCCCTGGTGGTGATGCCCCTGGACGTGACGCACGAGGCGCTGACATCGCGCGACTGGATCGGCCGGATGCGTGCCCTGCCCGGCCGCTGCGGCCCCGCCATCGCAAGCTGGACGGATTTCTTCGAACGCTTCGACAAGGGAAAATACGGAAGCGAGGGCGCCCCGCTGCACGATCCTTGCGCCATCGCCTGGCTGCTGCGTCCCGACCTGTTCACCGGGCGACACATCAATGTGGAAATCGAAACGGCAGGTCAGTTCACGACCGGGATGACGGTTGCGGACTGGTGGCGCGTGACGGACCGACCGGCGAATGCCACCTTCATCCGGCATGTGGACCGCGACAGTCTGTTCACGCTGCTCAGCGATCGCCTGGCGCGCCTGCCCTAGGCTGTTTTCCGTCCAGGACCGGCAGGGGCACGGTGCCAGAACCGTCGCCCAGTTCGGCGTTCAGCCGCTTGACCAGATCCTGCGTCATGTCGATGACATCCATGGACACGAACAGCGTGCGGCGGTCCAGAACGGCCACCGCATTGCGTTCCTGCATCATCTCGCCCATCAGGGGCAGCGCGGCACGATAAAAGGCGGCGCGGTCGGCCTCGGCCCAGGCGTTCAGATCCTGGACGACCTGCGCCCGCTGGCGGCGCACTTCGGTCGCGCGGGTATCGAAGGCCTCGGCCAGCCTGCGGAACTCGGCCGGATCCAGCGTGCCGCGCTGTTCGGTCAGGGTCGCTTCCTCGGCCGAAAGCTGGGCTGCAAGCCGCTGGTTCTCGGTCTCGATCTTGCTGCCTTCCTGTTCCAGCACGCGCTGCGTCCGGTTGCCCCAGTCGGACGTTGCAAAAAGCACATCCTGATCGACGGTCAGGATCGGCGCCGCCAGCGGCTTGGCATCGGCTGGCGTCTGGATCGTACGCGAGGGCAGTTCGGGCGCGGCCGGCTGTTCCTGTTCGGGGATTTGCTGGCCGATGGCGCCGCCTGGCAGGGCAAGCAGCGCGCATAGTCCGATCCAGCCGAGGATCCGCATCAGAACCGGGTCGAGATGGTCAGATCGAAGTTCTGCTCCTCGTCATAGTCTTCCTTCTTGACCGCCTTCGAGAAGTTGAAGCGCAGCGGACCGATGGGCGTGGTCCAGAAGATCGAGGCCCCGACCGATGCGCGGATGGCCATGCTGTCGTCTATGTTGACCGTGGCGCCGGCATCGTTGACATAGCTTGTCGTGTCCAGGCCCCAGATCGACCCGACATCGGCGAACAGACCACCGGAAATGCCGTATTCCTCGGGCAGGCCGATGGGGAACTGCGCCTCGGTGCGGACCACCCAGAAATAGTTGCCGCCCAGGCCGTCGTCGTTCTCGGCCGCCAGGTCGCGCGGGCCGATGCCGTTGGGTTCGAACCCGCGGATGCGCGTGCCGCCGCGATAACGGTCCAGGATCCAGGTGGAATAATCGTCATAGGAATGGATCGCGCCCGCCTCGAATTCGGCGCGCAGGGTCACTTCCTCGCGCCAGGCATTGCTTTCCACCCCGGCAAGGCCGCTGGTCGTGACGGTCTTCGTGTCGCCGCCAAGACCCGCGAAATCCTGCGAGAAGCGCAGCTTGTAGCTGGTCAGCGGATCAAGCCCGGTGATGCGCGTGTCCCACAGATAGCTGTAACCCAGGGCCGAGGTGGTGCGCTGCCCTTCCTCGGCCTGGAGCAGCTGCGAGCTGTCCTCCTCGACCCCGCCCAGGGTTTCCTTGGACAGGCGATAGCGCAGTTCCAGCCGCCCGTTCTGCGAGATCGGGAATTCGATCGACGGCCGCACGCCCACGGACCGGGTATTGTAATCCGAATTCAGGCCTTCGGTGACGTTGTAATAGGTGTTGAAGCCGAAGCGCAGGTCGCGGCCCAGGAAATAAGGCTCAATGAAGGTCAGCGACGACGACTGGTCGCCATCGGCGGTCGAGATCGACAGCCCGACCGTCTGGCCCCGGCCCAGGAAGTTGTTTTCCTGCAAGGACGCGTTCAGCCCCACGCCCGAGGCCACGCCATAGGACGCGCCGAAGGACAGCGACCCGGTCGGCTGTTCTTCCACGTTCACATCGACGATCACCTGTTCGTCGCTGCTGCCGGGGCGGCTTTCGACCTGCGCGTCGCTGAAATAACCCAGTGCGCGGATACGTTCGGCGGCGTTGCGGATTTCGCGCGGATTGAAGGGATCGCCCTCGACCGTGTTGAACTGGCGGCGGATCACCTGGTCCAGCGTGGTCGTGTTGCCCTCGATGTCGATGCGTTCGACAAAGACGCGCGGGCCGCGCGTCAGGGCAAAGGTCAAATCCAGCGTCTGGTTCTGCGGGTTGCGCGTCACGCGGGGCTCGATATTGACGAAGTTCAGCCCCTGCTGCAGCGCGATCGTTTCCATCCGGCGGATGGTGTTGTCGATGGCGGCGGGGTTATAGACATCGCCCCGGCCCACGCGGTTCTGCGCGGCAAAGGGCGCCGCATCCACGCCCGGGATTTCCGACACGGTGTTGACCTGCGCAAAACGATAGCGCGGGCCTTCCTGGATGTTGAAGGTGATATAGAAGGCGTCGCGTTCCCGCGCGATTTCCGGCGCCACCGCCTGCACCCGGAAATCCGCATAGCCGCGCGAGCGATAGAAGTCGGTCAAAAGCTGTTCGTCCAGTTGCAGCCGTTCCGGCGCGAAGGTGTCGCGGCGGATGAAGGTGCGCAGGATGCCCGCCTGCTTGGTGTCCAGCACGTTGCGCAACCGGCGGTCGCTGAAGGCGCGGTTGCCGGTAAAGCCAATGCGCTCGATCTCGGTCACGTTGCCTTCGCGGACCTCGAAGACCAGATCGACGCGGTTGTCGCTGCGGCGGATGATGCGCGGATCGACACGGGCGGCCAAGCGGCCTTGCGCGGCATAGGCCTGGGCGATGTTGTTGGCGTCCTGGATGGCCTGGCTGGGCTGATAGACCCGGCGCGACTGGCTTTGCACGACCTGGGCCAGCTGTTCGTCGTTGATGCGGCGATTGCCCTCGAAGCTGATCTGGTTGATCGTGGGGTATTCGCTGACGCGGATCACCAGGACATTGCCCTGCGGCACGATCTCGACCGTCTCGAACAGGCCGGAATTCTGCAGCCGTTGCAGCGCGTCGTTCAGTTCGCCCGCCGACACGTCCTGGCCGCGCGCGATGTTGGCATAGGACAGCACGGTCGCCGGTTCGACCCGCTGCGACCCCTCGATCCGCACGTCGTTGAACACATAGGCCGAAGCCGCCGCGGGGATCAGTGCCGCCGGGGCCGCAATCGTCAAGGCCGTCACCAGGGCGACCGCGCCCCTGCCCAGTTTCCGTGTCATTGCTGTCCCTCTTGTCGTCAGCCTGAAACGGCACCCTTTTCGGCGCCTTCTTTTGTGTCAAGCTTGTGCATCAATCCGCTTGCCCTGTCAAAACGCATCGCGCGTCAGGGGCAGAAAAGATCGTTGGTCAGGCCGAAAATCATCAGCGACAGCACCGCCGCCATGCCCATCGCGGTCAGCAGGTTCAGGGCCTTGTCCGAAGGCGGGCGGCCGGTCACCGCCTCCCATGTGTAGAACATCAGGTGACCGCCATCCAGGACCGGGATCGGCAGCAGGTTCAGAAAGCCGATGGCCGCCGACAGGACGGCGATCCACCACAGGAAATTGCCGCCCCCCGCGCTTGCCGCCTGGCCCGTGCTTTCGGCGATGCTGATGGCGCCGCCAAGATTGCAGCTGTCGATCTGGCCCGAGATCATCGCCCACATCCCCGACAGGGACGAGGCGATGATCCCCCAGGTCTGCTGGACACCCAGCCACAGCGATTCCAGCGGCCCGGCGCTACGCGTGGCGGGCGTGAAGAAGCTTTCGCCGCCTGTCACGCCGATCAACCAGCGCCGTTCGTATCCGCCCCCCTCGGCGGGCAGATCCTGCATCTTGGGAACCAGCGTGTAATCCGCGACGCCCTGGCCGGGGCGCCAGACCTGCAAGGCAAGCGGCTGGCCCTCGGCCGCCTCGACCGTCTGGCGCATCTGGGTGAAGCGGCTGACCGGCTGGCCGTCGATGGCCATCACCACATCGCCCGCCCGCAGGCCGGCATCGGCCGCGGCGCTGCGTGGGGCCACGCCGCTGATCCGGGAGGGCATGGGGTCGGGACCGCGCACGGTCAACTCCGCGCCATTGCGCCGAACCGTCCAGTCCTGGTGGTCGGCAACCGGCAGGGTTTGTGCGATCCCGCCGATGTCGCGCCAGCTTTCGACCGGCTGGCCGCCCAAGGCCAGGATCCGGTCGCCCGGCTGCAGTTCGTTGACCACGCCGGGCGGCGCCTCGGCGATGGTGCCGACCTGCGGCTCGTCCGTCGGAAGACCCTGGAACAGCGCGAAACCGCCAAAGACCAGGATCGACAGGATGAAGTTGAAGACCGGTCCGGCCAGCAGCGTGGCGAAGCGTGCCCACAGCGGCGCGCCCGTCAGCGTCTGGCGCCGCAAGGCCGGATCGACGGCCCGGCTCGGCCCCGCACTTGCGGCATTGGCATCGCCCAGGAACCGCACATATCCGCCCAGCGGGATCGCCGCCAATTGCCACAGCGTTCCCCGTCTGTCGCGGCGCGAGATCAGGCGCGGACCGAAGCCGACCGAGAAGACCTCGGCCCGGATGCCCGACAGCCTGCCGATATAGTAATGGCCGAATTCATGGACCGTCACGATCACCGCAAGGGCAATGAAGAACGCGGCCAGCGTCCACAGCGTGCCTCCGAATTGCGGGATCAGGTCGGTCATGCGGCGGCTTCCTTGCGTGCTTCGCGGTCCCAGTGAAGAACCGTTTCCAGATCGGCCGGATCATGGCCGAAACCGTCCCGCCCCGACAGGGCCTGCAAGGTCATTTCCACGCGAGGCGCCATCTGCGTGAACCCGATCCGACCGGCGATGAAGTCGTCAAGCGCCTGTTCCTTGGCGGCATTGAACACGGCGCCTGCCATGCCGCCTGCCGCCATCACCTCTCGCGCCAGGCGCAGGGCGGGCCAGCGAACCTCCTCCGGGGCGCGGAAGGTCAGGCTGCCAAGCGCGGCCAGATCCAGGGGCGCGACCGGCAGGGGCGCACGATCGGGCCAATGCAGCGCAAAGCCGATGGCATGGCGCATGTCGGGTGCGCCCAGATGGGCGATGCTGCCGCCGTCCACATGGCTGACCATCGCATGAATGATCGATTCCGGGTGGACCAGCACCTTGATCTGGTCGGAACGGAGGCCAAAAAACTCCTTTGCCTCGATGACCTCCATCGCCTTGTTGAACATCGAGGCGCTGTCGATGGTGATGCGCTGCCCCATCGCCCAATTGGGGTGGGTCGAAGCCTCGGCCACGGTCGCGGAGGCCAGCCGTTCCAGCGGCCAATCCCGGAAGGCGCCGCCCGATGCGGTAATGGTCACATCCTTGACGGATTCGAGCTTTTCAGAGCCAAGCGCCTGGAAAATCGCGGAATGTTCCGAATCAACCGGCAGGATTCTGGATCCGCTGGTCGTCGCGGCATGGCGCAGCAGCGGACCGGCGCAGACCAGCGATTCCTTGTTGGCAAGTGCCAGGATCCCGCCCTGAGCAAGCGCCGTCAGTCCCGGCATCAACCCCGCCGCGCCGACGATGGACGACAAGACCCAGTCAGCGGGACGGCTCGCAGCTTCGACAAGGGCCTGCGGACCCGCCGCCGCCTCGACCCCGCTGCCCGCAAGGGCCGCACGCAGATCATCCAGCAGTTCGGCATGCGCCGTCACGGCGATCTCGGCGCGCAGGTCGCGGGCCATCTGCGCCAAGCTTGCAATGTTGCGCCCGCCGGTCAGCGCGACCGTGTGATAGGCGTCAGGCCCCCCCGCGCGGCGGATCAGGTCAACGCCGTTCGCCCCGACAGAGCCGGTGGCCCCGAAAATCGAAATCCGCCGCATGGGTCAGCTCACCGAAGGTAATGCCGTCAGCAGCCCGATCAGCATGGTTGCCAGCACCGCGCCCGTCACGGCGTCAAAACGATCCATGAAGCCGCCATGTCCGGGGATCAGGTTGGAACTGTCCTTGACCCCTGCCCGGCGTTTCAGCCAGCTTTCCGCAATGTCGCCCATCTGACCGGCAAGGCAGACGATGGGCGAACACCAGATCAGCATGGCATCGCCGCGCCCCAGCCGCCACAGCAGAACCCCCAGCAGCAAGGCTCCGAACCAGCCTGCCACGGTGCCCGACCAGGTCTTCTTGGGGCTGAGCGAGGGCCAGAACTTCGGCCCGCCGATCATGCGGCCGAAGAAATAGCCCGCCGTGTCCGAGATGATGACGATCCCCATCAGCCACAGCACGAAATTCAGGCCGTAATTTTCCCGGAAACCGACCAAGCCATAGGCGACCAGCATGATCGCCGCACCGAACAGCGCATAGGTCCAGCGGTCGCGTGGCGCCGCGCCGGGGATCCCCGCGATTAGCGGGAACAACAGGGCCAGGATCGCCAGGGGATGATCGAAGCCCAAGGCGATGACCTGTGACATGAAGGCGATCAGGGCCAGGGCGATGGGCCGCCAAGCGCCAAAGATGCCGGGATGCAGGCGCGGATTGCGCCAGCCGGTCATGGCCGCCAGTTCCCAGAAGGTGATCGCCGATATCAGCGCCATCGACAGCCGCAGCCACACCCCCGTCGCCACGGCCAGCATGATGCCGATCCCCAGCAATACCAGGGTCGAGGCGACGCGGCGTGACAGGTCCGCCCACTTGCCGGGTGGGGGTTTTGCTACCCCAAGGCGCCCGGCGCTCATGCGCCCCCGAAACGCCGGTCCCGCATCCCGAAGCGGTCCAGGATCTGCGCAAGATGGTCGGGCGTGAAATCGGGCCACAACACGGGCGTGAATTCATATTCCGCATAGGCCGCCTGCCAGGGCAGGAAGTTCGAGGTCCGCGTTTCCCCGGACGTGCGGATCACCAGGTCGGGATCGGGGTGCCCGGCCGTGTCCAGGCAGGCGGCCAGATCGGCCTCGGTCGGGGTCTCCACCTCGCCCCGCGCGATCTTCTGGGCCAGCCTTGCGGATGCGCGGGTCAGTTCGTCCCGGCCGCCGTAATTGATCGCCACAGTCAGGTTCAGGCGGCAATTGCCCGCCGTCCGCGCCTCGATCGAGGACATCAGCGCCTGAAGCTTGTGGTCCAGCCGTTCGCGCCCGCCGATGAAGCGCAGGCGCACGCCTTCAGCGGCCATGCCCTCGGCCTCGTACTGGATATAGCGGCGGAAGATCTTCATCAGACCCAGGACTTCCTCGGTCGTGCGCTTCCAGTTTTCGGTGGAAAAGGCATAAACGGTCAGCCAGTTCACGCCCAGGTCGGGGCAGGCGCGGACGATCTGCTTGACGCGCTCGGCCCCCCGCCTGTGGCCGACAAGGCGGGGCCAGCCCTTGTTGGTGGCCCAGCGGCCATTGCCATCCATGATGATGGCGACATGCCGGGGCCGCTGATCGACCCCGCCGGTAGTCAGCAGCGGTGCGGTTTCAGCGGCCATGTTCGTCCCTCAGACCTGCATGATTTCGGCTTGCTTGCCTTCAAGCGCCTGATCGACATTGGCGATCATCTTGTCGGTCAATTCCTGAACGGCGGTTTCCCAGAACTTCTGGTCGTCCTCGGGCATGCCATTGGCCTTGCCCTTCTTGATCTGGTCCATGCCGTCGCGGCGAACGTTGCGGATCGCGACGCGGGCGCTTTCGGCATATTGGGCGGCGACCTTGGTCAGCTCGCGGCGCCGTTCCTCGTTCAGTTCGGGGATCGGCAGCATGATGATGGTGCCGTTCGTCTGCGGGTTGATGCCCAGGCCGGATTCGCGCAGCGCCTTTTCGACCTTGCCGACCATGCCCTTGTCCCAGACGTTGATCGTGACCATGCGCGGTTCGGGGACGTTCACCGTGCCAAGCTGGTTGATCGGGGTCATCTGACCATAGGCCTCGACCTGCACCGGGTCGATCATCGAGGCCGAGGCGCGGCCCGTCCGCAGGCTGGAGAATTCGTGGCGCAGGCTGTCCATCGCCCCCTTCATCCGCCGTTCCAGATCGTCGATGTCGATTTCGATGTCCTCTGCCATGGGGAACTGCCTTTGCATTGAATTTTGATTGCTTGTAACGAGAGATGCATACCTTGGCAAAGACTTTGCCCCGCTTTCGGGCAAGCCTTCGCCAGCGCGTGCGGCCGGGTGGCGGCCTAGTTGTGGACCCTCGTATAGGTGCCGCGGCCTTCCAGGATGCCCCGGAACCCGCCCGGTTCGTCCAGCGAGAAGACGATGATCGGCAGGCGGTTGTCGCGGGCCAGCGCGATGGCCGACGCGTCCATCACGCCCAGGTGCTTTTGCAGCACCTCGTCATAGCTGACCTCGCCGTAACGCTTGGCGTCCGCGTGCTTCTTGGGATCCTTGTCATAGACGCCATCGACCTTGGTGCCCTTGAAGATCGCCTCGCAGTTCATCTCGTTCGCGCGCAGGGTCGCGGCGGTGTCGGTGGTGAAATAAGGGTTGCCGGTGCCCGCCGCGAAGATCACGATCCGCTTCTTTTCCAGGTGCCGGATGGCGCGGCGGCGGATGTATGGCTCGCAGACCTCGTCCATGCGGATGGCGCTGATGACGCGGCAATGCAGGCCCTTCGCCTCCAGCGCGGATTGCATGGCAAGCGCGTTCATCACCGTGGCCAGCATCCCCATATAGTCGGCGGTGGTCCGTTCCATCCCCTGGGCGCTGCCCTGCAGCCCACGGAAGATGTTGCCGCCGCCGATCACCATGCAGACCTCGACCCCCATCTTCTGGACCGATTCCACCTCGTCGGCGATGCGCGCCACGGTGGGGGGATGCAGGCCGTAACCCTGATCGCCCATCAGCGCCTCGCCCGAAATTTTCAGCATCACCCTGCCGTATTGCGCGGGTGCTGCGCCCTGATGATCGGTCATGTTGGTTCCTTCGTGTCCGCGCCGGTCGCTTTCATCGCGGCACAAAATGTCGCAAAAGGTGGGCGTGTTCAACCGCCCGAAAGATGCCTGCTTTGATCCCCTTGGACCAGATCGATCCCGCGCGCCACCTGCTGATCGCAGGCCCGACCGCCAGCGGCAAATCCGCGCTGGCGCTGGCGGTCGCGCAGGCCCAGGGCGGGCTTATCGTGAACGCCGACGCGCTGCAAATCTGGTCCTGCTGGCGGGTGCTGACTGCCCGTCCCGGCCCGGCCGAGGAAGCAGCCGCGCCCCATGCGCTGTATGGCCATGTCGCGCTAGGCGCGACCTATTCGGTGGGCGACTGGCTGCGAGAGGTGGCGGGGCTTCTGGACCGCCGCCTGATCGTGGTGGGCGGGACCGGCCTTTACCTGACGGCGCTGACGCAGGGGCTGGCCCCGGTTCCCCCCGTTCCCGCCGAGATCCGGGCGGAAGGGGATGCCCGACTGGCCCAGGAAGACGGTCTGGCGCGCATGGTGGCCGATCTTGACGCCCGGACACGCGCCGGCATCGACACCCGCAACCCTGCCCGCGTCCAACGCGCGTGGGAGGTCTGGACCGCAACGGGGCGGGGTTTGGCCGACTGGCAGGACGATACGCCACCGCCCCTGATCGCACCTGCGGATGCCCAGAAGATCCTTGTGATGGCCGACCGCGACTGGCTGGCCCGGCGAATCGCGGACCGCTTCCACATGATGATGCAACAGGGTGCCCTGGACGAGGTTCGGACCATGCTGCCCCACTGGGATCCTTCCCGGCAATGGGCGCGCGCCATCGGCGCACCCGAACTGGTGTCCCATCTGCGGGGGGAAATCGCCCTGAACACGGCCACCGAACGAGCGATCATCGCCACCCGGCAATATGCCAAGGCGCAGCGCATCTGGTTCAGAGGGCGGATGAAGGACTGGACGCATCTGCCTGCTGATGCAGGAAGCACAAGCGGGGATTGATCCTTACCCGGCCCGGTTGAATATGATCCGGATTTCGGCAATAATCCGCTTATGTGGTGATGTGTCAGGCGGTTTTTCATGTCGGCGTTCGGGCATTCGCGGTGGAATGGCTTTCCCTTCTCGGCCAGCCGGATCAGGACAGGGCGGCAGGACGCGGATGTGAACGCGGCATCCATCCCCAATGCCTCCGCCCCGCTTCCCACCGATCGCGCTGCGGCCCCCGTCTTGCCGGTGGCCACCCCGGCCGCCATGCAACCATTCCCGCGCGGCGGGCATCCCATCGGCCGCAGACAGGGGATACGGCTTCTGCCCCTTGCGGCTTTCGTCTGGGGCAACCGCGCCATGCCGCCGCAACCGCGCACGCGCCCCGACCATACCCTGATCTGGGTGACCGATGGCCGGGTGCAGCTTGATTTCCCGCGCGCCCACTTTGTCCTGCGTGCGGGGGATGTGCGCTACATTCCCGCGGGAACGGCCTTTGCCGCGATGCCTTCCGCCGGGTCGCACGGGCATGTCGCGCTGATATCGCCCAGCCTTGCCGCCGGGGCGGAACCGCCGTTGCCGGATCGGGGGCTGGCCGCGCAAGCCGGTTCCCATGCCGCGCAGCTGGAAGCGACCCTGCACGAACTTGCCGTCGAGGCTGGCAATCCCGATGCCGGAACGCTGTCGTGCCTGATCAACCTGCTGGCGCTGCGGCTGGGCCAGCTTCAGCCCGGCCGCGCCCCCGACATCCCCGAAACGGCGCCGCCCGATCTTCCGCTGATCGAGCGGTTTCTGGCCTTGGCAAGGCAGCGGCTGGGATCGACGCGATCGGTCCCCGAACTGGCCGCTGAACTGCACAGCACCACGGCGGTGCTGGACCAGGCCTGCCTGTCCGCGCGGGGCAAGCGGGCGGTCGAGCTGATCCACGACCTGCAACTGGAAAGCGCGGCGGACCTGTTGCGCAATACCGACCGGCCCCTGTCGCGCATCGCCGCCGATCTTGGCTATTCCAGCCAGGCCCATTTCATCCGCGCCTTCGTGGCCGCCACGGGGCGCAGCCCCGATGCCTTCCGCGCTCAGTCCCGCTGATCGGGCTGCCGGCCGCGAAAGCCGGTCGCGACGACGAATTTCTCGGATGAATCGCTGCGGCTGGCAGGCGGCTTGACGTTCGCGACCTTGTCGAAATTGCGCTTCAGCATTGCCTGCATCTCGGTTTCTGCCCCGCCCGCCAATACCTTGGCGACGAAAGTTCCACCGGGTTCGAGGATGTCGAAAGCCAAGGCCGCCGCAGCCTCGACCAGGGCCACGATGCGCAGGTGGTCGGTGCCCTTGTGGCCCGATGACGACGCCGCCATGTCCGACATCACCACATCGGCGGGACCGCCCAGCCATTCCTTGACCTTTTCGTCCGCGCCTTCGGACAGGAAATCAAGCTGGTGGATCTCGGCGCCCGCGATCGGATCGACCTCTTGCAGATCGACGCCCAGGACCTTGCCCACCGCCTTGCCGCCCTTTTCGCCAAGCGCATTCACGCGGTCCACGGCAACCTGGCACCAGCCGCCGGGCGCGCAGCCCAGGTCCACCACCCGCGCGCCGGGCACCAGGAAACGATACTTGTCGTCCAGTTCCAAGATCTTGTAGGCCGCGCGCCCGCGATACCCCTCGCGCTTGGCGCGGGCGACATAGGGGTCGTTCAACTGCCGTTCCAGCCACAGCTTGCTGGACAGCTTGCGGCCCTTGGCGGTCTTCACCCGCACCCGCAGGTCGCGCTGACCGCGCCCGCTGGATTTGCCCGCGCGGCTGGTGGGCGTCTTCGTCATCTCATGCCACTCCGTTCAGTCCTTCCGCAGCCAGCACCCCATCGCGCACCATCTGGGAATAAAGCAACCCCTCTCGCAGGCCGCGATCCGCCACCGACAGCTTGCTGGTCGGCCAGATCCGCATCAGGGTCTGCAGGATCGCCGCGCCCGACATGATCAGCGCGTGCCGTTCGCGCCCGATGCGCGGATCGGCACGGCGCCCGTCGGGACCAAGCTGCAGATAGGAATGGATCACCCGGTCGATCTGGTCGCTGGTCATTTCCAGCCCGTCCACCTTGGTCCGGTCATAGCGGCGCAGGCCCAGGAAGCTGGCCGCGACCGTGGTCACCGTCCCCGAGGTGCCGATGATCTGGAACCCTTCGTCAGGCGACCCTTGGGCATAGGGGGTAAAGCCCGACAGCATCTCCTCGAAATACCAGGACATCAGGGCGAAGCGGCCCTGGTCGTCCTCGACATCCGCGAACTGGTCGCGCAGCGTCGCCACACCCAGCGGAACGCTGATCCAGTCCACGACCCGCGCGCCGCCCGGCTGCGGATTGCCGAAACCGTCCGACAGCCGCATGATCGCGCGGGGGCGTTCCTTGGGCTCCACGTCCTCAAGGTCGATCCAGACCAGTTCGGTCGATCCGCCGCCGATATCGACGACCATCAGCGTCTCGGTCTTGTGGCTGACCAGCGGCGCGCAGGAAATCACGGCCAGCCGGGCTTCTTCCTCGGCGCCGATGGTTTCGATCTGCAGCCCGGTTTCGCGCCGGATGGTGCGCAGCAGATCGCGGCTGTTGCGCGCGCGGCGACAGGCCTCGGTCGCGACCAGGCGCATGTTGCGCACGCGATGCTGTTCCAGCTTGCGCCGGCAGACCTGCAAGGCATGGACCGTGCGCGCCATCGAACTGCGCGACAATCGCCCAGACGCTTCCAGCCCCTGGCCAAGCTGCACCGGCTTGGAGAAGCTGTCGATGACCTGGAACTGACTGCCCTTCGGTTGGGCAATCAGCATCCGGCACGAATTCGTGCCCAAGTCGAGGGCAGCATAAAGCGCCCCCTCCTCGGGTTGGCGGGCGGCGGACGGCTCTACCGCAGTTTTCGGGAACGCGTCCGCACCCGCAGGACGCTTGGGCGTCATGACAACACGCCCTCCGATATCAAGTTGAATAAAACGTAACGCGCGCCCCCTGCCCGATCAAGGGGCGGCGAAAGGGTGATTGCCCAGGGCGTGACAATCGGTTGATAAGTGACGCAAGTTTACGCGCGGAACATCATGCCGATAACCCTGCTGACCGGATCTGTCGCGCCCCTTGCCGGAAGCCCGGCAACAAGCGCCATCGCCAAGACCCCTGCCGCATCCCCCCTGTGGCTGGGGCCCGCCGGGTTGCAGGGCGACGCACAGGCCGACCGGCGGGTCCATGGCGGACCGGAAAAGGCCGTTCATCATTATCCCCTGGATCATTATACGGCCTGGCGCACCGACCTGGGCGCATTGCCCCTGCTGAACACGCCTGGTGCCTTTGGGGAAAATATCTCGGACCTCGGCATGACCGAGGACAGGGTGGCCGTGGGCGACATCTTCCGGCTGGGCGGCGCGCTGATCCAGGTCTCGCAGGGACGCCAGCCGTGCTGGAAGCTGAACCACCGCTTTGGCGTGCCGGACATGGCGCGGCGCGTGCAAGGGACGGGGCGGACGGGGTGGTATTATCGCGTGTTGCAGCCGGGCATGGTTGCACCGGGCGACGATCTGCAATTGATCGACCGGCTGGCCCCCGAATGGACGCTGCGCAGGCTGTGGCGGGCGATGTATGTGGACCGCCTGAACCGAGCCGAACTGGAAGGCATCGCCGCACTGGACGTGCTGGCCGAAGGCTGGCGGCGTCATGCCCGGAGCCGCCTGGACAGCGGCCGCGTCGAAGACTGGCGCCCCCGGTTGGAGGGCCGGTCGTGACGCCGCCGCTGGTGATCTCTGTCCAGAGCCAGGTCGTCCACGGCCATGTCGGCAATTCCGCCGCCGTCTTTCCCATGCAGGCGGCGGGGCTGGCGGTCGCGGCCATTCCCACGGTGATCTTTTCCAACACGCCCGACTATCCGACGCTGCGCGGCGCGCCGCTGCCGCCCGATCTGTTCGCCGACCTGCTGCTGGGGGCCGAGGAACGCGGGCTGCCGCAGCGCGCGGACTGGCTGATGACGGGCTATATCGGCTCGGTCGAGGTGGGGCGGCTGACCGCCGACTTCGTCGCCCGCTGCAAGGCGGCCAATCCGCGCCTGCGTTACCTGTGCGACCCGGTGATGGGCGATGACGGACCCGGCCTTTACGTCCCTGCGGAACTGGCGCGCATCATCGCGGACAGGCTGCTGCCCCTGGCCGATCTGGCGACGCCGAACACCTTTGAACTGGGCTTCCTGACCGGACAGCCCATCAGGGACATGGACGACTTGCAAGCCGCCGGGGCCCGTCTGCGCATGGCGCCCGGCGCCTCGCTGATCGCCACGGGCTGCGTGCTGGAGGACAGCCCGGCCGATCATCTGGAAAGCGTGATCCTTGGACCCGCCGGGGCAACGCGGCACCCGACGCGCCGCCTGCCTGTGGCCCTTCCCGGCACGGGCGATCTGTTCGCGGGGCTGATCGTGGCGTCCTTGGCCAAGGGCCGCGACCTGACCTTTGCGGTCGAGACGGCGCAGGATCTGACATCGGCGGCGCTTGCCCACGCCGGCCGCATCGGCGCCCGAGAGGTGGTGCTGTCCGACCCGGGCTTCCGCGCCGCCCTTCTGACCCTGTAAACCCAAGAGGACATGATGGACATTGGCAGCGACCTGCCCCAGGCAACGGTGGACCGCATCCGCGACAGCTTTGCCCGACAGGGGCTGATGTCCCTGCTGGGCGCTGAACTGGGCCAGATCAAGGCGGGCCTGGTGACGATCCGCCTGCCCTTCCGGCAGGAACTGACCCAGCAGCACGGCTATTTCCACGCGGGCGGGACCGCATCCATCGCGGATTCGGCAGGCGGTTATGCAGGCTTCACGCTGTTTCCCGAAAACACGTCGGTCCTGACGGTCGAATTCAAGCTGAACCTTGTGAACCCCGCCCAAGGCGACTGGCTGGAGGCGGAGGGCCGCGTCATCAAGCCGGGCCGCACCCTGACGATCTGTCAGCTTGATGTCTGGGGCGTTACCCCCGAACGCCGCACCCATGTGGCAACAGGACTTCAAACGCTGATCCTTGTTCAGGACAAGCCCGCCTGACCCCGGCGTGACAACCACATGCCGTTAGCGTAAACAGCCGAAAACACGGATTTGCGGGAAGGATCGCGCATGGAACAGGCACGGATCGGGCTGATCGGCTTGGGAACGATGGGATCGGCGCTGGCGCTGAACATCGCGGAAAAAGGCTTTCCCATCGCGGTCTGGAACCGCACCACCCAGGTGACGCGGGATTTCGCGGCAAGCGCGGGCGAACTGGCGCCGCGGATCGTGCCGGCGGAAACCCTGGCCGACCTGGTGGCCGCCATCGCACCGCCACGCGCGATCATCCTCATGGTGCCTGCGGGCCAGCCGGTCGATGACCAGCTTGCCGCCTTGGCACCCTTGCTGGATGCCGATGATCTGGTGATCGACGCGGGCAATGCCGATTTCCACGACACCAACCGCCGCAATGCCGCCCGCCTGCCCTTTCGCTTCCTCGGCATGGGCGTGTCGGGCGGAGAGGAAGGGGCGCGCCACGGTCCCGCCATCATGGGCGGGGGCGACGCCGCCGATTGGGACCGCGTGGCCGATGTGATGACCGCCATCGCCGCGCGGGCCGAAGACGGCACCCCCTGCGCCGCCCGGATGGGCGATGCGGGCGCGGGACATTTCGTCAAGATGGTCCACAACGGCATCGAATACGCCGACATGCAGATGATCGCCGAGGTTTATGGCCTGCTGCGCGACGGCATGGGCATGGATGCCGCCGCGATCTCGGGCATCTTTGCCCGGTGGAACGGGGGCGTCCTGAAATCCTATCTGGTCGAGATTTCGGCGGCCGTGACCGCTGCCATCGACCCCCATACCGGCAAGCCGATGGTGGACGTGATCCTGGATCGCGCAGGCCAGAAGGGCACCGGCCGCTGGACCGCGATCGAGGCGCAGCACCTGTCCGCCCCCATCCCCGTGATCGAGGCCGCGGTGATGGCACGCAACGTCTCGGCCCGTCTGGACGAACGGCTGGCGGGCCAGGCGCTGTTCGGCCCGGCCCCGCAGCCCTGTTCCCTGCCGCCCGAGGTTCTGGAACAGGCGCTGATCGCGGGCAAGATCCTCTGCTATGCCCAGGGCTTCGCGATGATCGCGGCGGCGTCGGAACGATTCGGCTGGACGCTGGATCTGCCCGAGATCGCGCGGGTCTGGCGCGCGGGCTGCATCATCCGGTCCGCCATGCTGAACGACATGGCATCGGCCCTGGCCGAGGATCCAACCCGCAACCTGATCATGGCGCCCTTCTTCGCCGACCTGATCAGGGCCGCCATGCCGGCCCTGCGGCAGGTCGTGTCCCAGGGTGCGGCGGCCGGGCACGCGCTGCCTGCCTTGGCGTCGGGGTTGATGTGGTTCGACCTGATGCGAACCGGGCGCGGAACGGCCAACATGATCCAGGCGCAGCGCGACTTCTTCGGCGCGCATGGCTTCCAGCGCCTGGACGGCATCGACGATCCGCATGGTCCCTGGGGCGGGATCGCATAAGCAAAACGGGGCAGCGCGATGCTGCCCCCCTTCGTGGAAAAGCCGGGTCGCCTACTGGCGCACTTCGCCGGTGGCGGGATCCACGCGGATCTCGACCTCGCGGTTTTCGGCGTTGTGATACTCGACCTCCCAATAGCCGTCGTCGTCCCAAGACACATCGGTGATGTGGCCCAGTTCGCCCGCCAGGTCGGTTTCAAGCTTGGTCACCAACTGCGACAAGGGCATCGAGCCTTCGGGCGGGGTATCCTGCGCCATCAGCGCGGTGGGGGCGGCAATCAGCGTGGCCAGGGCAATCATGCGAATCGTCATGGGTAAACTCCTTGCGTTGCGGGACCCAACGACTTGTCCTGCCCGGGGTTCCGGGGTCTTGCGGCGGGCAAGGCGCGGTCCTATATTCGACCTGTCCGGGGCAACTCGGACTATGGACATAAACGCGCATGGAATAAGCGGATCGGACCCGGGGGCGGTACCCGGCGACTCCACCAGATCACCCTCGTTGGGGGGCCTTGGGGTCGAAACAGGATCGACGAACGTCTAAAGATGTTTGCTTTGTCTCGGTGAGCCACCACCGTTATCGGTGCAAAATGTACAGTTGCCAACGACAACCGTGCTCCGGTTGCTCTGGCTGCGTAAGCAGTTCGAGTGATCGAAACCTAAGCCCTTGCGCCTAGCAGCGTAAGGCGGGGCCCGCAGGAGCCTGGCAACAGAATCCTGCACCTCCAACCCATTATTTCCCCTGCTTCCCATCCGTCCCGTGAAGCTGCGCGTGTTTCTTGCCCATGCGCGGGACGCCCCCCTTTTCATCGTCCGTCATATGCCTATGCTGGCCCGAAATCGAAGGGGACGGGCATGGCGCGATCGGGAATCGACTATGGCGGAATGATGCATCGCGCGATGCAGGCTTTGATCGCGGATGTGCTGGAACGCGTCGCCGAACACGGTCTGCCGGGCGATCATCATTTCTTCATCACCTTCGACACGCGCGACGAAGGCGTCGAGATGGCCGACTGGCTGCGCGAACGTTACCCCGAGGAAATGACCATTGTCATCCAGCACTGGTTCGACAATCTGACCGTGGACGACGAAGGTTTCACCGTCACCCTGAACTTCGGCAACTCTCCCGAACCGCTGCGCATCCCCTTTGACGCGCTGCGCACCTTTGTCGATCCGTCCGTCGAATTCGGCCTGCGCTTCGAAACGCAGGAATCCGACGATGATGAGGAGGATGACGAAGACGGTGAAGACGGCGACGACAATCCCGACGGTGCCCCGAATGGCGGCGGCGAGGTCGTGCAACTGGACCGCTGGCGGAAATAGCAAAAAGGGGCGCCTGAAGCGCCCCTGTTTCACACCATCATTTCCTTTGTCGCGGTCAGCCGCAATTCAGGATGATCGCGGCTGACGCGGTCGATGTCCCATTGCAGACGGGTCAGATAGACCATGTCGCCGTCATGGTCCTGGGCGATATGGCCCTTGTTGACCTGGACAAAGGCATCGACCTTGTCCTTGGGTCCTGCAACCCAGCGGGCGCTGGTAAACTGGGACGCCTCGAAGCGGACGGGGATGCCGTATTCGATCTCGATCCGGCTGGCCAGGACCTCGAACTGCAGGGCGCCCACGACGCCGACGATGAAGCCGGAGCCGATCATCGGCTTGAAGACCTTGGCCGCGCCTTCCTCGGCGAATTGCATCAGCGCCTTTTCCAGGTGTTTGGCCTTCATCGGATCGGTCGCCCGCACCGATTGCAGCAGTTCCGGCGCGAATGACGGGATGCCGGTGAAGCGCAGCGCCTCGCCTTCGGTCAGGGCGTCGCCGATGCGAAGCTGGCCGTGGTTCGGGATGCCGATGATGTCGCCGGCCCAAGCCTCCTCAGCCAGTTCGCGGTCAGCGGCCAGGAACAGCACCGGGTTCGTCACCGCCATCGGCTTTTTCGACCGCACATGGGTCAGCTTCATCCCGCGTTCGAAATGCCCGCTGGCAAGGCGCACGAAAGCCACCCGGTCGCGGTGCTTGGGATCCATGTTGGCCTGCACCTTGAAGACAAAGCCGGTCACCGGCTTCTCCTCGGGCGCGATCTCGCGATCCGCGGCGTTCTGGGGCTGCGGCTGGGGGCCGAATTCGCCGATGCCGACCATCAGTTCCTTGACGCCGAAGCTGTTGATCGCGCTGCCGAACCAGATCGGCGTCATGTGCCCTTCCAGGAAGGCCTTGCGGTCGAAGGCGGGCAGCAGCTCGCGCGCCATCTCGACCTCCTCGCGCAGCTTTTCAAGCTGGTCCGCAGGGATCTGCTCGGCCAGCTTGGGATCGTCCAACCCGCTGATCTTGATCGAGTCGGCCACCCGGTTGCGGTCGGCCCGGTCCATCAGTTCCAGCCGGTCATGCAGCAGGTCATAGCAGCCCAGGAAATCGCGGCCCGATCCGATCGGCCAGCTTGCAGGCGCCACGTCGATGGCAAGGTTTTCCTGGATCTCGTCGATGATCTCGAAGGTGTCGCGGCTTTCGCGGTCCATCTTGTTGCAGAAGGTCAGGATCGGCAGGTCGCGCATCCGGCAGACCTCGAACAGCTTGCGGGTCTGCGATTCGACGCCCTTGGCCCCGTCGATTACCATGATCGCCGCGTCCACGGCGGTCAGCGTGCGATAGGTGTCTTCCGAAAAGTCGCTGTGGCCCGGCGTATCGACCAGATTGAAGCGATAGCGGTCGAAGTCGAAGGACATCGCGGACGCGCTGACCGAGATCCCCCGGTCCTGTTCCATCTTCATGAAGTCCGACCGCGTGCGCCGTGCCTCGCCCTTGGCGCGCACCTGCCCGGCCATCTGGATCGCCCCGCCGAACAGCAGGAACTTTTCGGTCAGCGTGGTCTTGCCGGCATCCGGGTGCGCGATGATCGCGAAGGTGCGGCGGCGGGCGATTTCGGGGGGAAGATCGGGGCGGTTTGTCATGGGCGGCCTGTAGCCTGCGAAACGGAAATGCGCAATCGCCAAGGGCTTTGCGGCATGGTCGGAGGCATTCTGGAAGATGGTGCTGTGAGAGAGGATTGAACTCTCGACCTCACCCTTACCAAGGGTGTGCTCTACCACTGAGCTACCACAGCATCTTGAGGGGGCGTTTAGACAAAGCGGCGGCCCCGCGCAAGGGGGGTCGGCGGAAAAATCCGACCTGGCGTTCCTGTCACCTTTGCTGGACTGCGCGTGCAACCAAGGCTAACAGGATGCGGATGAGCGACCGGCCCGACGACAGCAAGAAGCAGAACAGCCGCGACGAACGGCTGCGTGCTGCCCTGCGCGCCAACCTGCAACGCCGCAAGGCACAGGCGCGCGCGCGGGCGGTCGATGACGCGGACGGGCCGCAGGACAGCGGTACAGGCAAGGACGACAGCTAGATGGACCAGATCATCGTTCGCGGGAACGGCCCGCTTCAGGGCGAAATCCCGATTGCGGGGGCCAAGAACGCCTGCCTGACGCTGATGCCCGCGACGCTGCTGACCGACCAGCCGCTGACGCTGACCAATGCGCCGCGCCTGTCGGACGTCCGCACCATGACCGCCCTGCTGCAAAGCCTGGGGGCCGAGGCCGCCAGCCTGCAGGACGGCCAGGTCCTTGCCATGTCCAGCCACGCGCTGACCAGCCACCGCGCCGATTACGACATCGTGCGCAAGATGCGCGCATCCATCCTGGTGCTGGGTCCGATGCTGGCCCGCGATGGCCGGGCCAAGGTGTCGCTGCCCGGCGGCTGCGCCATCGGCGCGCGGCCCGTGGACCTGCACCTGAAGGCGTTGGAGGCGATGGGCGCGGAACTGGATCTGCGGGAAGGCTATGTCCATGCCAAGGCCCCGATGGGCGGGCTGCGCGGGGCGGTGGTCGATTTCCCGCTGGTTTCCGTCGGCGCGACCGAGAACGCGCTGATGGCCGCGACGCTTGCCAAGGGCACGACCGTCCTGAAGAACGCCGCACGAGAGCCCGAGATCGTGGACCTGGCCCGCTGCCTGCGCGCCATGGGCGCCCAGATCGAGGGCGAAGGCACCAGCACCATCACTATCCAGGGCGTCGATGCCCTGCACGGCGCGACCCATCCCGTCGTGACCGACCGGATCGAGCTTGGCACCTATATGCTGGCCCCCGCCATCTGCGGCGGAGAGGTCGAGTGCCTGGGCGGCCGGATCGAGCTTCTGTCGGCTTTCTGCGAAAAGCTGGACGAGGCCGGGATCGACGTCACCGAAACCGCGCGCGGGATCAAGGTCAGCCGCAGGAACGGCATCCGCGCCGTCAATGTCACGACCGAACCCTTCCCCGGCTTCCCGACGGATCTTCAGGCGCAGTTCATGGCGCTGATGTGCGTGGCCGAAGGCACCAGCGTGCTGGAGGAGACGATCTTCGAGAACCGCTTCATGCACGCCCCCGAACTGACCCGCATGGGCGCAAGGATCGAGGTTCACGGCGGCCATGCAACCGTGACCGGGGTTGACGGGTTGCGGGGTGCGCCGGTGATGGCCACGGACCTGCGCGCCTCGGTCAGCCTGATCCTTGCGGGGCTTGCCGCCGAAGGCCAGACCACGGTCAGCCGGGTTTATCACCTTGACCGGGGCTATGAACATGTCGTGCGCAAGCTGCGCGGCGTGGGAGCCCATATCGAACGCGTGAAAGAGGAATAAGCCATGCCACAGGACGCCCGCTTTGCCGATGCCGATCCCGCGCCCCTGGCGCTGATGGCCGAGGACGAGCAGGATCTGCGCATCCTCTCGGCCTTGCTGCAGGACGCGATCCTGCCTGCGTCCGAGATGTCCTATGACCACCGCGGGCGGTCCTTGGCCTTGTTGCTGAACCGGTTCCGCTGGGAAGACGCCGAACAGGCCGCATCCGAGGGGCGCGATTATGAACGCGTCCGGTCGGTCCTGCTGATCCGCGACGTGCAGCGGGTCCTGTCGGACGGGATCAGCCGGGATGCCGACACCGTCCTGGAACTGCTGGCGATGGTCTGGCAGTCGGGCGAGGACGGCACGGGGCGGCTGTTGCTGGAATTCGCGGGCGACGGCACCCTGGTGGCCGAGGTCGAATGCATCAACATAGACCTTCGCGACGTGACGCGGCCCTATCGCGCCGTGTCCGGCAAGGCACCCGTCCATCCCGACTGAAGCGCGGCTTGAGGCGCCGCCGGCTTGCGGCTAACAAGGCGTGACGCCAGGGGAAAGACCATGCCGGTAACGCTTCACACATCGCAGCCCGACTTCGAATCCCGCTTCGCCGACATGCTGTCGGCCAAGCGCGAGGATTCGACCGATGTGAATGACGCGGTGGCCGCGATCATCGCCGATGTGCGCAAGCGGGGCGATGCCGCGCTGTGCGACCTGACCCGCCGCTTCGACAGGCTGGATCTTCCCGCCGACCGCCTGCGCTTCTCGCCCGAGGAGATCGCGGCCCAGGTGGCCCATGTCCCGGCCCAGGACCGCGCGGCCCTGACGCTGGCCGCCGACCGCATCCGCGCCTATCACGAACGCCAGATGCCCCAGGACGCCAGCTGGACCGACCCCCAGGGCGCGACCCTGGGCTGGCGGTGGACGCCGGTTTCGGCAGCGGGGCTGTATGTGCCGGGGGGCCAGGCCGCCTATCCTTCATCCGTCCTGATGAACGCCATCCCGGCGCGGGTCGCGGGGGTGGAACGGCTGGTGATCTGCGTGCCGACGCCGGGGGGTCACATCAACCCGCTGGTGCTGCTGGCCGCGCAACTGTCGGGCGTGACGGAGATCTATCGCATCGGCGGCGCGCAGGCCGTGGCGGCGATGGCCTATGGCACCGACACGATCGCGCCGGTGGACAAGATCACCGGGCCGGGCAACGCCTATGTCGCCGCCGCCAAGCGGCAGGTCTTTGGCCGCGTGGGCATCGACATGATCGCCGGCCCGTCCGAGGTTCTGGTCATCGCCCAGGGAGACCAGCATCCCGACTGGCTGGCGCTGGACCTTCTGGCGCAGGCCGAACATGACGCGGATGCCCAGTCGATCCTGATCACCACCGACGCGGCCCTGGGCCATGCGGTCGCGGGCGCGGTGGACCGCATCCTGCCCACCCTGCCCCGCGCCGCCATCGCCGGGGCAAGCTGGCGCGACTATGGCACCATCATCGTGGTGCGCGACCTGGACGAGGCGGCAACCCTGTCGAACCGCATCGCGCCCGAACATCTGGAACTGTGCGTGGACGACCCCGAGGCCCTAGCCACGAAATGCGTCCATGCGGGCGCGATCTTCCTGGGACCGCACACGCCCGAAGCCGTGGGCGACTACGTCAGCGGACCCAACCACGTCCTGCCCACAGCGCGGTCGGCGCGCTTCTCCTCGGGGCTGTCGGTGCTGGATTTCCTGAAGCGCACGACCATGGCCCGCCTGACGCCGGGCGCGCTGAACGCCGTGGGCCACGCCGCCATGCGGCTGGCCGCAGCCGAGGGCCTGCAGGCGCATGGCGAATCCATCCGCGTCCGGCTGGAGCAGCTGAACGAAAGGGCGCCGGAATGACCCGGATCATCCATATCCAGATCGACGATTCCCAGGCGCCGCCCGCCACCCCTGAAATGGAGCAGGAGCGCCGCGTCGCGATCTTCGACCTGATCGAGGACAACAGCTTCACCGTGCCGGGGCGCGACGGCCAGCCCGCGTCGCAGGGACCGTTCAAGCTGGACCTGTGCATCCGCGAGCGCCGGCTGGTTTTCGACCTGGCGGGCGAAGGGGGCGAAAAGGTGGCCGAATTCCACCTGTCGCTGGGGCCGTTCAGGCAGGTGACCAAGGATTACTTCCAGATCTGCCAAAGCTATTTCGATGCGGTGAAACGCCTGCCCCCCGCCCAGATCGAGGCGATAGACATGGCCCGGCGCGGCATCCACAACGAAGGCGCGCGGACCTTGCAGGAACGGCTGGAAGGCAAGGCTGAACTGGACATCGACACCGCCCGGCGCCTGTTCACCCTGATCTGCGCCCTGGTGCCCCAAGGCTGACGATGACGCAGAACACGATCCCTGCCTCGGTCCTGTTCTGTTGTGATCACAACTCCATCCGGTCGCCCATTGCCGAAGGCATGATGAAGAAATTCTATGGCCGGGCGGCCTATGTGCAATCGGCGGGCGTCAAGAACGACATGGAGGTGGACGGCTTCGCCATCGCCGTGTGCGACGAAATCGGCATCAGGATCGAAAACCACCGCAGCCGCAGCTTCGAGGAAATGAAGAACTGGGGGGACGATCTGGGCGGCTTCGACCTGATCGTCGCGCTGTCCCCGGCCAGCCAGAGGCAGGCCCTGGAACTGACCCGCGTGTTCCATCTGGACGTCGAATACTGGCCCATCATGGATCCCACCGGCCTGGCAGAAGGGCGCGAAGCTAGGCTGGCCGTCTATCGCCAGACGCGCGACCAGATCAAGGCCCGGATGATCGAACGCTTCGGCCCGCCCATCCTGCCGGACACCCAGGATGCCGACCCCTTGTGACCCGATGAAAAAACCGCGCCAGCCCATCAAGGGCGGCGCGGCAGTTTGGCAATCCTGATGGGGTAAGATCAGCGACGCCAGTTCGCAGGCACGTCCCAGATCGGACGGGCGATTTCGGTCGCGACATCGTCGCGGGTCAGTCCGACGTCTCGCAATTGTTCGTCGCTGAGATATGCAAGATCCAGGCGCGAGCGACGCAGGCTCAGCATGGTGATGATGCGCTTGCCCCAGGACGGGCGCGGAGAATGGCCGTGCCCGGCAACAAAGGGAAGCGAAGCGGCTGTCTTGGTGAACATCGTTCGTCTCCGGTGATGAAAAGCATCACCTGACGTGATGCCTTAGGGTTTTTCAATTTCCATGATTGATAGATAGCGCAGCTTCTTGTATCTTTGAAACGAATGTTTTTGATCCTTTTCATCAAGGAACATGAATGATGCGGAACCTCGACATCTCTACCCTGCGCTCGCTTCAGGCGGTGGCCGAATATGGTGCCGTCACCCGCGCGGCCGAGGCGCTGAACATGACGCAAAGCGCGCTGTCGATGCAGATCAAGCGGCTGGACGACCTGTTCGGCGAATCGATGCTGCAAAAGCAGGGCCGCGGCGTGGTGCTGACGGATTTTGCGACCGAACTGTTGATCGAGGCGCGCAAGCTGGTGGCCTTGAACGATTCAATCGTGTCCCGCTTTACCGGCGAACGGCCCGATTCCAGGTTGCGCGTCGGGCTGACCAGCGACTGGCTGTTCACCAAGGTGGCGCAGGCTGTGCGCGCCTTTCGCCAGGCCAATCCGCGGATCGAATTGATCATCAACGATGGCCGCAGCAAGGACCTGCGCCAGCAGATGAAGCGTGGCGAGCATGACGTCATCCTGACCACGGAATTCGAGACGCCGCCGGGTGCGATCCATCTGGCCAAGGTGGATCTGGCCTGGTTCGGCGCGATCGGCGGCAATGCCTGGACCCAGCGCCCGCTGCCTTTGGCGAATTCGCCGCATTGCGCCTATTATCCGGTGGGGCTGACGGCCCTGGACCGGGCGGGCATCGAATGGGTGCAGGCCGTGGCCGACGGCGGCAGCGATACATGGCGGGTCAGCGCGGCGGCCGACCTGGGCATCACCATCCTGCCGCGCGGCATCGCGCAGGCGGGGCTGGGGCCGGTGGAACATGGCGGGGCGCTGCCGCCCCTGCCGCCCACATGGCTGAACGTCTATGTCGCCGACGGTCCGGCGCGGCGCGAAGCGGCCGAGTTTGCGGGATATCTCCGACGGGCCGTCTGCGAAGTGGCCGCCATGGCGGCGTGACGGCTGACCCGCACGTTGGCGGATCAGCCGGCTTTCTTCAGGCCTTGGCCTTTTGACGACGGCGAATCACGCCCATGGCGCCAATCCCCGCACCCAGCAGCAGCGCACTGGCCGGCAGCGGGACAGCGGAAGGATCGACCGGCGGCGTGATGATCACGTCGCCGATCTTGGCGCCGGCAAAGGCCATGGCGCTATCGAACGCGGCATCGTTCCAGTTGGTCACCCCGAACTGCAACGTATAGGTGCCTGCCTCGGTGATGGCATAGGTCGATTTGACCCATCCCGTCGCGCCGCATCCCTGGCCTATGGCCTGATAGCAGGTGCCGCTGCTACCACCCAGCACGTCCCAGGTCGTCGCACCGTCCTGGATATCGACGGACACGGGATCCAGCGTGGCCGCCGGTGCAGGCATTCCAAAGCCCGGAACGCTGGACCCCGACGGCGTGGTGCGTGCCGTGAACAGCAGGGCGACCTCATCGCTGGTCGTGGCATCCAGAAGCCTGGACCAGCCGTAATCCGCAAAGCCGGCACCGTCGCTGGTTACATAGTTGAAATAGAATTCCAACACGTCGCCCACGGCGGCGGTAAAGGCCGCTGTGATGACATTGCTGCCATTCGTGGGGTTGCCCGATCCGCCCACGCCCGGCAGCGAACCGCCGCCCGTCACGCCGCCGGATGTCGAAACATAATAATAGCCGGGCCCTTGGGCAGGAGGCGCCGACACGACGCCGTTGGGATCGCCGGTGCCGGCATTGCCTTCTGCCGTCCAGCCGGACGGCAGGGTGGCGGCATGTGCCCCGAAGGCCAGCAAGGCGGTCGCAGCTGCCGTTGCAAAAAAGGTTCTGATCATCACTTAAAACTCCACCATCGAAAGAGTCGTCGCAACATCGGTTGCGCTTGGATAAATAACAGATTTCCAGATAACTAAAAATTTATTCTTTCGTCTAAGGCGATTATCAATTTCCAGGTGCCGATCGGAAGAACTGCTCTACTGCGAATTGCGCCGGTCCCAGCCGGGCGGGACACTTGATCCCGCTGCCGAAGTGGGACACACAGACTGGCGTTCTCAAGAGGATGACCATGACCCGGATCGACGACACCTTTCAGCGCCTTCAGGCCCAGGGGCGCAAGGCCTTCGTGACCTATATCATGGCCTCGGATCCCGACGACGCGACGACGCTGGACATCATGCGCGGCCTGCCGGAAGCCGGGGTGGACATCATCGAACTGGGGATGCCCTTCACCGACCCGATGGCCGACGGCCCGACCATCCAGTCCGCCGGGCAGCGCGCGCTTGCCGCCGGGGGCAGCGTCTCGCGGACGCTGGCGATCCTGCAAGAATTCCGCAAGACCGACAACACCACGCCCGTCGTGCTGATGGGCTATTACAACCCGATCTATGCCCGCACCGGCGGGGTCGAGCGTTTCCTGGCCGACGCCAAGGAGGCAGGCGTGGACGGGCTGATCGTCGTGGACCTTCCGCCCGAGGAAGACGACGAATTGTGCATTCCCGCCCAACGCGCGGGCCTGAACTTCATCCGCCTTGCCACGCCCACGACCGACGACCGGCGCCTGCCCGCAGTGGTCAAGAACACCTCGGGCTTCGTCTATTATGTCAGCGTGACCGGCATCACCGGCGGCCCCGCCGCCAATGCCGCCGAAGTCGCCCCCGAGGTTGCGCGCATCCGCAAGGCGGCGAATCTGCCGGTCGTCGTGGGCTTCGGCATCTCGACCCCCGAGGCGGCCGAGACGATCGCAAGCGTGGCGGACGGCTGCGTGGTGGGCAGCGCCATCGTCAAGAAGATCGGCGAAGGCCGCCCGGTCCCCGAGGTGCTGGACTTCGTGCGCGACCTGGCCGCCGGGGCGCATCGCGGCTGATGGTCCTGCTGCGCGGTGCCCGGCAGGAAGACGTTCCCGCCATCGCGGCGATCTGGAACCCGATCATCCGGGACACGGTGATCACCTTCTGGCCGACCGAGCGCAGCGAGGCCGAAATCGCCGCCCTGGTCCGCGACCGCCAGTCCGACGGTCGCCCCTTCATGGTGGCCGAGGCTGGCGGCGACATCCTGGGCTTCGCGACCTACAGCCAGTTCCGCAATGGCGGCGGCTATGCTCGCAGCATGGAACACACGATCTATCTTGCACCCCAGGCCCGTAACAGCGGGACGGGCAGGCTGTTGCTGACAGCCTTGGAAGATCACGCCCGCACCTGCGGACACCGGCTGATGGTCGGCGGGATCACGGCTTCCAACGAAGGCTCACTGCGCTTCCACGCGCGGGCAGGATATCGAGAATGGGGCCGCATCCCCTGCGCCGGATGGAAATTCGGTGCCTTCCACGACCTGATCCTGATGGGCAAGGATCTGGACAAAAGCGAACAAACCGCGACACCCTGACACTACCCATGCGCGTTGTTAGGGGATAACCTGAAGGCATGGACATGCGCGCGACCGATACCCCCTGCCCCAGCCTGCCGAAGCCACGCAGCTTCTGGCAGCGCATCGGCGACCGTTTGGCGGCCTTTCTGGGCAGCGCCAAGCCGGCGATTCCGCCTGAACGATCCGTGGCCTTCACCATCGCCGTGATCGCCCTTGGCGCCAAACTTGCCAAATCCGACGGCGACGTTGCCCGGTCCGAGGTCGCGGCCTTCCGCCGCGTCTTCATCATCCCCCGGGCCGAGGAAAAGAACGCGGCCCGCGTCTTCGACCTGGCCCGCCAGGACGTCGCGGGCTTCGACGCCTGGGCACGCCGCATCGCCGCCATGTTCCCGGCAGGCGATCCGGTTCTGGCCGACGTCATCGAAGGCCTGTGCATCATCGCCGTGGCCGACGGCGGGATGCACGAGAACGAGATCCTGTTCATCGACGAGGTGGGCCGCATCTTCGGCCTGCCCGCCGAACGCGTGGCCGCGATCCGCCTGCGCCATGACCGCCAGACCGACTGCCCGCCCTGCGACGTGCTGGGGATCCCGCTGGACACCCCCATGCCCGAGGCACGCAAGCGGTTCCGCGCCCTGATCCTGGAATCCCATCCCGACCGCGCCATCGCCCGCGGCCTGCCGCCCGAGGCCGTGCGCCTGGCCGAGGCCCGCACCCGCCGCCTGAACGAGGCGTGGGAGAAGTTCCGGCAGATGCGTCGCGGATCGGTTCCTCAGCCGGCCGAGTGATCCGCGGCCCTTGCCGCGCCGGGTGCCAGCGACTAGGTTCGCCCTGACCCTGCGACGGACCCCGTGATGCCCCAAGACGCTGCACCTGTCTATCAGGTCCTGGCCCGAAAGTACCGGCCCGAGACCTTCGCCGACCTTGTCGGCCAGGACGCGATGGTGCGCACCCTGAAGAACGCCTTTGCCGCCGACCGGATCGCGCAGGCCTTCATCATGACGGGTATCCGGGGCACCGGAAAGACCACCACCGCGCGCATCATCGCCAAGGGCATGAACTGCATCGGTCCCGACGGCCAGGGCGGTCCCACGACCGAACCTTGCGGCGCCTGCGAACATTGCGTGGCGATCAGCGAAGGCCGCCATGTCGATGTGCTGGAAATGGACGCCGCGTCGCGCACCGGCGTGAACGACATCCGCGAGATCATCGAAAGCGTGCATTACCGGGCGGCTTCGGCGCGCTACAAGATCTATATCATCGACGAAGTCCACATGCTGTCCACAAGCGCCTTCAACGCGCTGCTGAAGACGCTTGAGGAACCGCCCCCCCATGTGAAGTTCATCTTCGCCACCACCGAGATCCGCAAGGTGCCGGTCACGGTCCTGTCGCGCTGCCAGCGCTTCGACCTGCGCCGGATCGAGCCCGAGGTGATGATCGCCCTTTTGCGCCGCATCGCCACGGCCGAGGGCGCGCAGATCACCGATGACGCGCTTGCGCTGATCACCCGCGCGGCGGAAGGCAGCGCCCGCGATGCGACCAGCCTGCTGGACCAGGCGATCAGCCATGGCGCGGGGGAAACCACCGCCGAACAGGTCCGCGCGATGCTGGGCCTTGCCGACCGTGGCCGCGTCATCGACCTGTTCGAGATGATCCTGCGCGGCGACGCGGCTTCGGCGCTGACCGAATTGCAGTCGCAATATGCCGACGGCGCGGACCCGGTGGCCGTGCTGCGCGACCTGGCCGAGATCACGCACTGGATTTCGGTGGTGAAGATCACGCCGGACGCGGGCGAGGATCCGACCATCGCGCCCGACGAACGCGCGCGCGGCCGGGAATTGGCCGAGAAGCTGGCGATGCGGGTGCTGACCCGGCTTTGGCAGATGCTTCTGAAGGCGCTGGAGGAAGTGTCGGCGGCGCCGAACGCCATGATGGCTGCGGAAATGGCGATCATCCGCCTGACCCACGTGGCCGACCTGCCCGACCCCGAGGCACTGATCCGCCGCGTCCAGCAGGCGCAGGCGGCGGGTGATTTCGCGCGCCAGGGCGTCCCAGCCGCACCCTCGCAGGCCCCCCGCGCGGCACGTCCCGCGCCGGTGATCGCGCAGCGGTCGGGCGCGGCGACGGCGCTTGCCGTCAGCCCCGACGCCTTCGCGGCTTGGCCCGACTTCGCCTCGGTCCTGGAACTGATCCGGCGGATGGGCGACATGCTTCTGCTGGTGCAGGTGGAACGGCATGTGGGTCTTGTCCGCTACAGCCCCGGCCGGATCGAGTTCGAGCCGAAGGGCAACGCGCCCCGCGATCTGGCGCAGAAGCTGGCCGAACGCCTGCGCGGCTGGACGGGCGGGCAGCGTTGGGCTGTCACCGTCACGAACGACGGCGGCGCACCGACCATTGCCGAACAGCAGGCGGCGGAACAGCGCGAACGCGAGGAACGGGCCATGCAACTGCCCATCGTGCAGCAGGTGCTGGCGACATTTCCCGGCGCGAAACTGCGCGACGTGCGGCGCGTTGCCCCCGAGGTCGAGGCGGTCGAGGCGGAAGGCGCGGCCAACCCGCACGAGCTGACCCAAGGCCCCGTGGCCGAGGTCGAGGAATGGGATCCCTTCGAGGACGAGGAATAGAGACATGATCAAGGGTTTGGGCGGCTTTGGCGACATGGCCAAGATGATGAAGGCCGCAAAGGACATGCAGGACCGGATGGCTCAGGTGCAGGCCAGCCTGGACACGATCACCGTGACCGGCGAATCCGGCGCGGGCCTGGTCAAGGCCACCGCCACCGCCAAGGGCGAATTGACCGCGCTTGACATCGACCCGTCGATCTTCGTGCCCACGGAAAAGGAAGTGGTCGAGGATCTGATCCTGGCCGCGATCAAGGACGCGCAGCGCAAGGCGCAGGACAGGATGCAGTCCGAAATGGCCCGCGTGACGCAGGAACTTGGCCTGCCCGCCGACATGAAGCTGCCCTTCTGAGCATGGCCGACGGCAGCGACGACATCCAGGCGCTTGTCGGCCTGATGGCCCGGCTGCCGGGGCTTGGCCCCCGGTCGGCCCGGCGGATCGTGCTGCACCTGATCCGCAAGCGTAGCGGGCAGATGTCCCAGCTTGCCGGGCTGCTGGACCGCGTGGCCGTCAATTCGCGCGAATGCGTGACATGCGGCAACATCACCGACCGCGACGAATGCGCGATCTGCACCGATCCCGCCCGCGCCACGGGCGAATTGTGCGTGGTCCAGGATGTGGCCGACCTTTGGGCGATGGAACGCGGCCGCGCTTTCGGCGGCCGCTATCATGTGCTGGGCGGCACGCTTTCCGCCCTGGACGAGATCGGACCCGACGACCTGGGCATCCCGTCCTTGATCGACCGGGTCGAGCGAGAGAAGATCCGCGAGGTCATCCTGGCGCTGAACGCCACCGTGGACGGCCAGACGACAGCGCATTACATCGCCGACGCCCTGGCCGAAACCGGCGCCGCCGTGACGGGACTGGCGCAGGGCGTGCCGATCGGCGGGGAGTTGGATTACCTCGACGACGGCACGATCAGCGCGGCGCTGCGCGCGCGGCGGCGGCTTTAGGCCGCCACCAGTTCCCCCGCCAAGGCCTTCTCGATCAGCGCGCGTGTCTCGTCAATGCCGTACAGCGCGATGAAGCCACCGAAGCGCGGCCCTTGGTCCGCCCCCAACAGCACCTGGTAAAGCGCCGCGAACCAGTCGCGCAGGCGTTCGAAGCCGTGATCCTTGCCGATGGCGAAGACCATCGACTGCAAGGCCTCGGCATCCGCCGGCTGGTCCCAGGCGGCCAAGCGGGCTGCCAGATCCTCCATCGCGCGGCGCTCGACCTCGGTCGGCTCGCGGAACTGGCGGGTCGGCGCCACGAAGTCGGTGAAGTAGCGAACGGCAAAGCCCGCCGCCTGGTCCAGCCCCGGATGCGTCTCGGGCGAGGCTTCGGGCGCATAGCGGCGGATGAAGCCCCAGAGGCCGTCCTTGTCCTTGGCCCCCGCGACGGATGCCAGGTTCAGCAGCATCTGGAACGGCACCACCATGTCGGATGCAGGAACCTCGCCGCCATGGATGTGCCAGACCGGATTCGCAAGCTGCTGGTCCGGCGTCTGGTCGGGATAGGCACGCAGTTGCTGGTGATATTCATCGACGGCCTTGGGGATCACGTCGAAATACATCCGCTTGGCCGTCTTAGGCTTCTGATACATGAAATAGGACAGGCTTTCAGTCGCCGCATAGGTCAGCCATTCGTCGATGGACAGCCCGTTGCCCTTGGACTTCGAGATCTTCTGGCCGTGCTGGTCCAGGAACAGTTCATAGGTGAAATGCTCCGGCGCCCGACCGCCGAGGATCCGGCAGATGCCGTCATAGATCGGCGTGTTGGTGGAATGGTCCTTGCCATACATCTCGAAGTCCACGTCAAGCGCGGCCCAGCGGGCGCCGAAATCGGGCTTCCATTGCAGCTTCACCTGCCCGCCCGTGACCGGCAGGGTCAGTTCCTGCCCATCCTCGTCGTCGAAGGTGATGGTGCCGTTCTTCGCGTCCACATGCTTGATCGGGACATACAGGACCTTGCCGGTCTTGGGGCTGATCGGCAGGAAGCAGCTATAGGTCTGCTGGCGTTCCTCGCGCAAGGATGCCAGCATCACCTCCATGATCGCGTCGTAACGCTCGGCCGCCAGCAGCAGCGTGTCGTCGAACCGGCCGGACTTGTAGAATTCGGTCGCGCTGATGAATTCGTATTCGAAGCCGAATGTATCCAGGAAACGCCGCAGCATCGCGTTGTTGTGGCCGCCGAAGCTGTCGTATTCGCCGAAGGGATCCGGCACCGTGGTCAGCGGTTCCTGCAGGTGCTGGTGCAGCATCTCCTGGTTCGGGACATTCTCGGGCACCTTGCGCATCCCGTCCATGTCGTCCGAAAAGCAGAACAGCCGGGTCGGGATGTCGCTGATGATCTGGAACGCGCGGCGGATCATCGTCGTGCGCGCGACCTCTCCGAAGGTGCCGATATGGGGCAGGCCGGATGGGCCATAGCCCGTCTCGAACAGGACATAGCCCTTTTCGGGATCCTTCTTTTCATAGCGTTTCAGCACCCGGCGCGCCTCCTCGAACGGCCAGGCCTTCGATTGCATTGCGGCGTCGCGCAGCGTGGTCATCGCATACTTCTCCTGTTCCAAGGCTTGACGCCTTATTGAAAGCAGGGTGAATGGTCAATAATTTGCACCAGATGCCGACTGACACAGGACCAGACATGACCATCGACCTGCCCTCGTTCTCGCCCTGCGATGCCTTGGTGGCGGTGATGGTTGCCGTGTCGGCGTCCGACCAGACCTATCGCACCTCGGAACTGGTGGCGATCCAGCGCAGCGTCGATCATTACCCGGTCTTCGCATCCTATGACGACGACCGCATCCGTGCGATCAGCCAGACGGTCATAACCCTGTTCGAGCATGAGGACGGCATCGACGCCCTGTTCGGCCTGATCCGCGACGCCTTGCCGGAAAAACTGTATGAGACCGCCTACGCCCTGGCCTGCGACGTGGGCGCGGCGGATGGACGGCTGTATGAGGGCGAGGTCGCGATGCTGGCCGAGATCCGGCACCAGTTGAACATCCCCCGCCTGCACGCCGCCGCGATCGAGCTTTCGGCCCAGGTCCGCCACCGCGTCCTGTAGTCAGGACCACAGGTTCAGGATGTCGCGCTGAAGCTGCTTTGCATCGCGCGTCCAGGTCAGAACGCCCGCCGGCAGGTCCTGCCCTGCCGTGGCCGCCTGCCGTTGCGCATCCGCCGTCAGGATGGCGAAGGCCGATTGCGTCCCGTCCGGGCGGCGAAGATAGCCTGCAAGGTTCGACACGAAGTTCAGCGTGCCGGTCTTGGCGCGGATCTGCGTCGCGCTTGCGGGGTCGCGGCCCAGATCCTCGTCCAATGGGTTCAGCTTCAAGAGATCGGGCAGACCCGCCGCGACTCCGGGGCCTGCCAGCAGGTGGGCCATGCCCTGCGCCGTGACGCGGCTGTCGGACGACAGGCCCGAATGATCCGCCAGGATGAAATCCGCGCCATGGCCTTGGGCAGCAAGCCATGCCTGCATCGCCTGGGCCGAGCTTTCCAGATCCCGCGCCCCGCTGGCATGAAGGCCCACCGCCTCGGCCGTGAGGTTGGTCGAAAAATAAAGCATCCCGCGCAGGATTTCGCGCAGGGGTGGGCTGGAATGGCTTGCGACGACCTCGCCCTGCGGCAGGGTCTGGATTACCTCGGGGATGGGCAGGACAAGCCCCTTGGACCGGCACAGCGTCTGGAAGACATCGCCCGCGTAAAGTTCGGGCTTGCGGACGGGAAGCCAGCGGCTGCCGGGGTTCCTGACGGCCGCGCGCGCGACGGTCCAGCTTTCACGATCATCCTCGGCGCGATAGGAAAACAGGTCGGGCTGATCGCCGGGCGCGGCGGTGATCGTATAGGCGCGGGGCGAATGATCCGCAGCCCTCGCCTCCAGCGACATCTGCGACCCGCCCTGCCGCCATCCCAGGTGGACGCGGTTGAAGTTCAGCATCATACCCGAAAGCGCGGGATTATAGGCAAGGTGGTCGGCCTGGGGCGGGGCGATCTCCTCGAACCGGGGCAAGGCGCCGCCCCAGACGGCAAAGCGCGCGGGCGCGGGCTGTCCCGTCGCCGCAAGACCGGCGGCCAGCCGGGCAAGGTCGTCCGTGGACAGGACCGGGTCCCCGCCCCCCGCCAGGACCAACATGTCGCCCGCGCGGATCACCCGCGTCGCGAAGGTCCAGCCGCCGCCAAGCCGGGCAAGCGCGTAAAGCGCCGTCACCGCCTTCAGCGTGCTTGCGGGCATCATCTGCGCATCCGCCAGCGCGGCATCGGCAAGGCCCGCGCCCTCCGCGTCAAGCCGCGCATAGGCGACGACGCCCCGCAGCTTGCCCAGGGCGACGGCCTGACCCGCCTTGAAGCGGGGCTTTTCCGGCGGCCTGCCCCAGGCGGCCGCAGGCAGCGCGGCCAGTCCGGCCAGCAGGCACCGGCGGGCGATCATCGCCCCGCCCTCAGGGCGGTCGAGGACTGAGGCGACATCGGCAGGTTGACCAGCACCCAGGCAGGCGGCCTGCGCAGGGCCAGCGTTCCAGCCTGCTCTTGCGGCAGGCGTGACCGCGCCATGGCTTGCGCGGCGACCGAATGGCGCGCGGCGGTTTGCGATCCCGGCCGGGCCAAGACGCCGATGGGGACAGCCGCCGCGATCCGCTTCCAACGGTCCCACCGGTGAAACTGCACCAGGTTGTCAGACCCCATCAGCCAGACAAATCGCACGCCGGGATAAAGGCCGCGCAAGGCGGCAATGGTATCGGCCGTCATTCGCGTGCCCAGCCGCCGTTCGATATCTGTGACAACAACCCGGGGATCGTCCAGCAATCGCCGCGCATGGGCAATGCGTTCCAGCATCGGCGCAGGCCCCCGCGCCTTCAGCGGATTGCCGGGCGAGACCAGCCACCAGACGCGATCCAGCCGGAACCGGCGCATCGCAGCCTGGGTGATGGCCAAATGACCTTCATGCGCGGGATCGAAGGATCCCCCCAGCAGGCCGACGCGCATCCCCGGCACGGCGACGGGAAGCCCTGCCCGGATCACAGCCTGATGGCCGAGATCAGCCTGCCGTAATCGGCCTTGCCTTCATGCGTGGCGCGGCGATAGCTGAAGAACTTGTCGGGGTCGGAATAGGTGCAATGCCCGGACCATTCCGCCTCTACCCCGGCATCGCGCAGCCGCATCAGGCCAAAGGATGGCAGGTCGAACATCGGCCGCCCGTTCGGCCCGCCGCTGAAAAAGCGGTCGTAAGCCTGATCCTCGGCCAGGAAGCTGTCCATGAAATCATGACCGACCTCATAGGCGCGCTGGCTGATGGTGGGGCCGATCACCGCGCGGATGCGGGTGGCGCCAAGGTCGCGCATGGCACTGACCGTGGCCTCGATGATGCCGTCAAGCGCGCCGCGCCAGCCTGCGTGGCAGGCACCGATCACGCCCGTATCTGCGTCGGCCAGCAGGATCGGCTGGCAATCTGCCGTCAGCACGGCAAGGGCGACGTCGCGGCGGGCGGTGACGATGCCGTCGGCTTCGGTATTGGCGACGGTCGGGATGTCGTCGCCATCCCGCAGCGTGATCACATCGGCGGAATGGACCTGCTTCACCGTTGCCAACGCATCGGCAGAAACGCCCATGGCGGTTGCGACGCGGGCGCGGTTCAGGGCCACCATATCGGTCTGGTCGGTGGACCGGCGGCCGCAGTTCAGCCCCGAGAACAGCCCCGATGACGCACCGCCCTTGCGGGTGAAGAACCCGTGCTTGACGCCGTGAAGATTGGGATGGGTCAGGATCTCAAGCGTGGTCTGCATGAAGCCTCAGCGCGTCAAAACCGGGCACCGGGGGCGCCCCTTTCGGCCAGATGGCCATGGCCTTGAACAGGTGACCCATTTCATCCGGGTGGGTCAAGCGCCGAAGCGCCGTCATCGCCCCCTCGTCCCCTGCGGCCGCCAGCCGTTCCGCCCGCTGCCCCGCTCCCAGCGACATCAGCCAGTCGCCCTGGTGGATGGGGCGCGAGGCGACCGCGCCTGCACGGATCGCCGCTGCGGCAAGGGGCGCGAAATCGACATGGGCGGTCAGGTCGGCCTCGCCCGGATGAGCCAGGGGATCTTCGGGTCGGTGGTCGCGAAGCGCCTGGAATGTATCGCCATAGCCGTTCCAGCCCCCGTAATCGACCAGGATCGCCGCCCCGCCATGAACGGCGATCCGCCGGGCGATGGCTTCGACGATGGCCGGGGCGGCGGGGCATTCCTCGACCACGTCGCCGGGCCGACCGTCACGCGGCAGGTCCACCACCGGTCCAAGGCCAAGGCGCAACCCGTCGTCGGACAAGCCCACCATGCGTTCGCACCAGCCATCCGGGCCGTGCTGATATTGTCGGATCGGCAGCGCATCGAAGAATTCGTTTGCAACCAAGAACAAGGGCTTGCCGGGCATATCCTCGACACCATCAAGGTGGGTGACCGCGCCCAGCCGGTCGCGCTGAACCTGGCGCAGATGGGGGGATGCCTCGATCAGCGCGACCTCGGCTGCCTCGGCCATGCCGGGGGCCTTGCGGATCGCGCGCAGCATGTCGGCCATCAAGGTGCCGCGTCCCGGCCCAGGCTCGGCCAGGGTGAAGGGTGCCGGGCGCCCCTGGTCCATCCAGGCCTGCGCCAGGGCAAGACCGCATAATTCGCCGAACATCTGGTGGATTTCGGGTGCCGTCGTGAAGTCGCCGCGAACGCCGAAGGGATCGCGCGTGGCGTAATATCCGTATTGCGGATGCAGCAGGCAGATCTCCATGTAATCCGCCAGCGTGATCGGACCCGTCGCCCGGATCCGCCCCGCGATGATTTCCGCCAGGGGTGTCATCTGGCGGCAGGGCGGCGCAAGGCGCGCAGGACCAGGAACAACCCGATCAGCACCATGGGCAGCGACAGAAGCTGACCCATCGTCAGCCCGACCACCGGCCCGCCGATCACATGACCCAAGGGGTTGTCGGGCGTGATGAATTGCGCATCCGCCACACGGAACAGTTCCACGAACATCCGCGCCAGCCCGTATCCGGCCAGGAAGACGCCAAAGGCCAGGCCCGGACGGTGCAGCCCGCCCGCGCGGACCAGGGCAAACAGGATCAGCCCCAGAAGCAACCCTTCCAGCCCCGCCTCGTAAAGCTGACTGGGATGGCGGGCGCAGGGTCCGACAACGTCAGGGCAGGCCTGCGCGGCCTGTCCCGGGAAGATCACGCCCCAGGGCAGGTCGGTCGGGCGGCCCCACAGTTCCGCGTTGATGAAGTTCGCGATGCGGCCGAAGAAGATGCCGATGGGCGCCACGACCGCCATCGCATCGGCCAGCCGCAGCGTGGGAATGCCGTTCGCGCGGCAAAAGGCCCAGGTCGCCACGATGACCCCGGCGAAACCGCCGTGAAAGCTCATCCCGCCCTGCCAGACCTTGATGATCTCGGCCGGGTTCGACAGGTAATATCCCGGTTCGTAGAACAGCACGAAGCCCAGCCGCCCGCCCAGGATCACGCCCAGGATCACCCAAGTCAGCAGGTCGTCCACCCGGTCCGCCGCCATGGGCGCGCGGTCCCCCCAGATCGCGTCGCGCCGCATCATCGCCACGATGATCCGCCAGCCGATCAGCAGCCCCGCCAGATAGGCAAGCGCATACCAGCGCAGCGACAGCGTCAGGCCGCCAAGATTGATGGTGAAAATCTCGGGGGCGATGTCGGGAAAGGGGATCATGGGGCCTCGGGCTTGTGCGCGGCGCACGCTAGCGGGCGGCGGCGCGGTGTCAACATGGCGGCAGCCGGCCGCCATCGTGCATTCGCGCATGGCCCGCATTGAACCCCAGCGCGGCCCGGCCCATATAGGATGCCAAGCACGTATCAGGGGCGAAGGCCAAATGACCACGCAAAACAAGTTCTTTGACGACATCTCGAAGCTGATGACCAATGCCATGGGCGTGGCCCACGGCGCCAAGTCCGAGGCCGAAACCGCCATGAAGGGCTGGATAGACCGCTGGCTGGCGGATCGCGACTTCGTGACCCGCGAGGAGTTCGAGGCCGTGCGCGAGATGGCCATCAAGGCCCGCACCGAGAATGCCGAGCTGAAGGCCCGGCTGGACGCGATGTCTGCGGGTCGTCAGGGCTGAAGCCGGTCACGCAGCGCGCCGGAACGGTCGTACAGCAGCACCTCGCCCGCGTCGGTGACGACGACGATCCAGTCGCGGGCGAAGGTCACGGCCTGGGCCTGCGCGCCGTCCGGCAGGGCAATCGCGTCAGGCAGGTCGGGAAGCGTCGGCTGTCCCAGCCGCAGCCATAACAGCGCGACGATTGCGATCATCCCCAGGCCCATGACCAGGGCCAGCCCTGTCACCAGCCACCGCAGCAGCCGCAGTTCCGGCACCGCTTTCGCAGCCGTTTTCCAGTCGCTATCATCCTGATCCATGTCGAACCTTGTCGTCACCATCCCGGCCGATCCGCCAGACCGTCTTGATAAGGCGCTTGCCCTTGCGGTGCCAGAGGCGGCGGCCCTGTCGCGGTCGCGCCTGGCGCGACTGATTGCCGATGGCGCGGTCAGCGGACCCGACGGCGTCGTCCGCGACGGCAAGGCCCGCGTGGCCGAGGGGCAGGATTATCTGATCCGAATCCCGGAACCCGAGCCCGTGGAAACCCGCCCCGAGGCGATCCCCCTGGTCATCGCCTTCGAGGATGACGACCTGATCGTCATCGACAAGCCCGCAGGCATGGTCGTCCACCCCGCGCCGGGATCGCCCAACGGCACGCTGGTCAACGCGCTTCTGGCCCATTGCGGCGATACGCTGTCGGGGATCGGCGGCGAAAGGCGACCGGGCATCGTCCATCGGATCGACAAGGACACGTCGGGCCTGCTGGTGGTCGCCAAGTCCGACCGCGCCCATCACGGTCTGGCCGCACAGTTCGAATCGCATACGGCACAACGCCGGTATCTTGCGCTTGCACATGGGGTGATCGATGGCGCCGACCCGCGCCTGCGCGGCACCCCGGGCGTCAGCTTCGAGGATGGCGGGGTGCTGAAAATCACCTCGCGCCTGACGCGCCATGCGACGGACCGGCAACGGCAGGCGGTCTATTTCGACAAGGGTCGGCATGCGGTAACGCGGGCGCGAATGCTGGAACGGTTCGGGACTCCTCCGTCCGCGATGCTGGTGGAATGCCGCCTGGAAACCGGGCGAACCCACCAGATCAGGGTCCACATGGCCCATGCGGGATTGGGGTTGATCGGCGATCAGGTCTATGGCGGGGCACGCCGGGCATCCGCCAAGGCGCTCGGGCCCGCTGCGACGGATGTCGCGGCCTTTCCCCGCCAGGCGCTGCACGCGGCGCATCTGGGTTTCGATCACCCCATCAGCGGCGAGCCATTGTCATTCGACAGCCCCTTGCCCACCGATATGCAGGGGCTGCTGGACCTGTTGCGGACGGCATCATGACGCAATCGTGAAGCTTCGGTGCTGGCCCGTTCACGATTTCAAAACAGAATGATACCACAAGCGTTGCCTGGGGTTGCACCCGCAAGCCGGAACCCTGCACTTTCAGGGCGCGTTCCCCGCATAGTTGCGAAAGGCCCGAACCATGGCGAATTATGGAAATCTTCCCGCCCCAAGCCCCGAACAGGGGCTGAACCGCTATTTGCAAGAGATCCGCAAGTTCCCCCTGCTTGAGCCGGAAGAGGAATACATGCTTGCGAAGGCCTGGGCCGATCACCAGGACAGCGAGGCCGCGCACAGGCTGGTGACGTCCCACCTGCGCCTGGCCGCCAAGATCGCCATGGGGTATCGCGGATACGGCCTGCCCCAGGCCGAGGTGATTTCCGAAGCCAATGTGGGCCTGATGCAGGCCGTCAAGCGGTTCGATCCCGAACGGGGCTTCCGGCTGGCGACCTATGCGATGTGGTGGATCCGGGCGTCGATCCAGGAATACATCCTGCGGTCCTGGTCGCTGGTGAAGATGGGCACGACCAGCGCGCAGAAGAAGCTGTTCTTCAACCTGCGCAAGGCCAAGTCGCGCATCGGCGCGCTTGAGGAAGGGGATCTGCGCCCCGAAAACGTCGCCCAGATCGCCAACGACCTGAACGTGACGGAACAGGAAGTCATCGACATGAACCGCCGCCTTTCGGGTGGCGACGCGTCCCTGAATGCCACCGTCGGCAGCGGCGAGGGCGAATCCGCGTCCCAGTGGCAGGACTGGCTTGAGGACGAGGATGCCAACCAGGCCGAAGCCTTCGCCGAATCCGAGGAATTGGATACCCGGCGCCAGATGCTGATGCAGGCCATGGACGTGCTGAACGACCGTGAGAAGGACATCCTGATCGAACGTCGCCTGCGCGACGATCCCCTGACGCTGGAAGACCTGTCGTCGCGCTATGACGTGTCGCGCGAACGCATCCGCCAGATCGAGGTGCGCGCCTTCGAGAAGCTGCAGGACCGGATGCGCGTCCTGGCCCGCGACAAGGGCATGAGGGTGCCCGACACCGCCCTCTAGGATCGGGCATCCTGCCGCGGTCCGGCAGGCGCGATTGACCTGCCGTGCGCGGTCGCTATGGTCCAAGGCAGGCTGGCAGATCAAACAACATGACCGCGCTTACGGATTTTCAACGGCTCGAAGCCCAAGGCTCGTGGCGCTCTGCGCCCGATGCGCCGTTGCGCGAGGTGATCGTGTCGGTGGGCGAGGCGACGCTGGTCCTGTCCGACCCCAAGACCGACCGGCCATTGTCCCACTGGTCGCTGCCCGCTGTGGTCCAGTTGAACCCCGGGAACATGCCAGCAATCTATGCCCCCGGCCTTGAAGGCGCGGATGAAACCGTTGCCATCGACGATCCGCTGATGATCCAGGCGATCACCCGCGTTCAGGGCGCGGTCGCCAGCCATCGGGCCCACCGGGGGCGGCTGCGCGGCGGGTTGATCGTGCTGGCGATCCTGGCTGCGCTTGGCTGGCTGGCCTTCTGGCTTCCCGGCGCCCTGGTCACCCATGCGGCCCGCATCGCGCCACCGGCCCAGGCACGCGACATGGGCATGGCGATCCTGGCCGACTTGGAACGCGAAGCGGGTGCGGTCTGCCGGCGCAACTCGGGTCAGGCGGTGCTGGATTGGCTGGCGCCCCAACTGCTTGGCGCGGACGCCGCGATCCGCGTGGTCCCCGGGCCCGTCGGCGGGGCCCGGCGCCTGCCGGGCCAGGTCTATGTCATGGGCAGCGACCTTCTGCGAACCGCGCCCGGCCCCGAGGCCGCAGCCGCGCATCTGATTGCCGCGAAACTTGCCACTGCCGACGAGATGTTGCGGCAGGCTGCGGTGCATCACGCGGGGCTTCTGGCATCCTTGCGGCTGATGACGCTGGGCCATTTGCCGGCGGAGGCGATGCAGGGCTTCGGGGCAACGCTTCTGCGTGAACCGGCGCCACGCCCTGACAATACCGACTTCCTGGAAGCCCTTGCGGAACGCGGCATCCCGGCGGAACCCTATGCCCGGACCATCGATCCGACCGGGCAGTCGGTGATCCCCCTGATCGAGGGCGATCCGTTCCGCAACGCCCCCCCTGCCCGTCCCCTTCTGACCGACGAGCAATGGCTGGCCTTGCAACAGATCTGCGCAGGCTGACAGCGCCATATCGTTTTCGCCGTTGCGCCCCGCCCCGGCTGCGGTTATCACCGCCCCAGGCACCCGTAGCTCAGCTGGATAGAGCGCTGCCCTCCGAAGGCAGAGGCCAGGGGTTCGAATCCCTTCGGGTGCGCCAATCATGCCATATTTTCGTATATATTACAACGCACTAGCCTCTGTCTGGCTTGCCGTGTCCCCCTCCGTATCCCCCATCCGATTGTGGAAGCTGCGGGAACTTGCGGGAATCAAACGCCCGACCGAAGCCGGGCGCTGATGGTCAGATCGGCATGCCGATTTCGCGCTGGAGTGCCCAGGTCACACCTACGATCCCGTCACGGACCATGGCGGCATGGCCTTCCATTGTGGTGGTCGCCAGATCATCCACGAGGAGGAACAACGCGCTCACCAGATTGCGGCATTCCGCCAACTGGCCGTCCAGCCGGATAACCTCGTCCTGTAGTTCATCGGCGGTTCTCATGCTGCATCCTCTCTGAGGATTGTTGCTGCATTGTCCAACTGCATCTTCGCTTCGCGCAGTAGATCGACAACCTGCTGCGCGCCAACTGAGAAGCAGGCAGTATCCTTATCATGCAGACCGGCCAGGTAGATCAGATCGAGGAAGGACATGGCCTCGTTGATCTTGTCAGAACCATCGTTCACCATGTGGATCGGCTTGCGGCTCATGCTGCGTCCTCCTTGCGCCAGATCCCAGCCTTCTGGCGCCGAGACAGCAATTCGGTGCCGTTGGTGACAACAGCCATCAATGCGCCTGCCACGTTCAAAGTGCGCTCCACAGCATCGAGGCGTCCGGCTGTCATGATTTCGCCGCTGGTATCGTTGTCCAACGCCAGCCTTGCTGTCAGGATCATCGCCTCCACATGATAGGCGAGTTGTTCGGCCCACTGTGCAGGGTCATCGACCTTGATCAGGTTATCGATGATCGGGAATTCAATTTGGGTTTCCCCAGGCAAGCCGGGGGTGTTATGGCAATGATCAGCCATTCTCGATCTCCTCACGGATCGGGTTTCGGTTAGGGCCGGATGAGAGGTGCGAACTCTTGCCCGGCCTGCTACTTTCTACTACAATCTCCAACACACCGCAACAACAATGTTGGAGATTGTAGTAATGGCTAAGGGCGCCCCTATTGGGTTCCGCATCGACGCTGATATCAAGGCGGCGTTGGAGGCTGCTGCGGAGGCAGATGATCGCTCTCTGTCCTCGCTGGTCACGATTATTCTACGGGACTGGCTGAAAGAGCGAGGTTATTTGGCACAATGAGATACTTAAAGATCGTTTCAGCAGTAGCACTGGGTTCAGTTTCAGGTTCAGGAGCAAGTTGATAAGTTTATTGGACCAGAGGTCGCGCCCACCTTTGCAGCTATTCCTTAAATTTTTACCAACGCGATCAAACTTCTATTTACAAACGCCTTAAGGTTGCATTATCTGTAATTGTAGGCGGCTACAGGCACTCAACCCTCGTCTCGCACCCCCGGCGCCACGACACGCCGGGGGCAACAATCATTTAGCCAATTGCGCTTTCTGTGATATGCCGGACATAGACACGCGTCTTTGTTGCCGGGGCCATCTTCACGATTAACGCCCCGCTAGGCCAGCGGGGCTTTTTTCTGCCGCCATGGAACCACTGCCACGCTGGTTCTGTTCGCTTTGGTGAGGGCTAAACGCACATCCTTCATGGGAGGCCCTTGCACCACGCCCGGTCGTGAGGGCCTTTCCTGCTGCTTTATCCTGCCACCCGCTCCAGCATGGCATCAAGGCGTGCCGCTGTCAGGTGCCAGTTGAATGGCCTCTTTAACCGTTTCGGCCGTGTTTCCTTGAACACCCGGTCCAAGCGTTCGACAGTCAGAGGAAACCGGCGCGGCGGTATGATGCCAAGGATGCGGTCCAGCCGCTTTGCGGTCAGCAGATGCTGTGACTGAAACCAGCACTGGCGGCTGCAATATCTTGTATGGCGCTCCTTCTTGAGAAAGCGGGTTCCGCAGACCTCGCAGTTCCCATGATCACGGGGCGGATATTTTTGCGGTGGAAGGTTTCGGCCAGCAAGGGCCGCAGCCCTTCCAGCACATTTGTGGCCGCAGTGGATTTGTCCGGCAGTGATGGGATGGAACGCCTGCTTGCAATGCGGACAGGTCTTCATGATCTTCAGCCGCTGTGCCGGGTTATCGAGGCTCTTTTCGCACTTCTTGCTGCAGAACTTGGCGCCCCTGAACTTCCTCTCGGGGATAGGCCCATTGCAGATCTGGCAGCGCCTGCCCTTGATCAGTTCAGCGCGGAAGATTTGATAGGTCGCATTTTTGTCGTCCTGCTTTTCCGCCCTCAGACACTTGCGGCTGCAATACATGCGCCGGGAATTCGTCTTGGTAGGCATGACGTTGCCGCAACGGACGCAACGATGCTTCAGATCCAGCGGGTCGCTGACCTCACTGCCCGGTCCTCGTCCATCTCCTTCAGTCTTGAAATGTGACTGTTCCAGGACACGTTGCACTTCGCGCTGCAGAACTTGCGATGTCCTTCCGGCAAAGGTCCGTGACAGCGCGCGCAGCACGACCTCTCGATCAGGGTTCCTGCGTGAACGGTCCATTCCAGTTGTCCTTGTTCCCAAGTTGGCCGGTTTGCATTCACCCGCCGAAAGGCGGATGCCAGCATCTCGTTTGCCATGTCGTCGGCGTCCTTCCACCCCCAGCCCTGAAGGCAGAGGTCGGCCCGAATGCCGTGGCGCAGCGGTCCTTCCAAGCCGAACAGCGTGGCGGTCGCCCCCGCCTCGAAGGCCAGTTTGATTACTGCTGCCAGTTCTTTCACCAAGGCGTCAAAGCGGCCCTTGCCCAACCTGCCACGTCGGGCGTCCTGCTCCTGGCGTGCCCGCTTGCGTTCCCATGCCTTGCTGTCGAACCGATGGTGTTTCATCCCAGCATCGCGTCCAGAAGCCCCGCGTTGATCGGGTGCTGCGACATCGGCGGCAGGGTCTTCACGCCCTCGGGTGCTTGCTTGTCGGTTCGATAGGCGTCCTCGATCCAGATGCCATCCAGGGCCATGATGATGTGGGCATGGTGCGGTTCCAGCGGCACCCGCATGATCTGCGACCAAGCTGCCATGGCTTCCCAGGTGATCGGGTTCGGACCGTGGGGATTATAGCTACGTTGACGAGACAGGGCGCCGAAGGCTTCCATCAGCGGCAGTCCAGCCTCTGGCAGGGGCGACGTGCCGCCCGCCAGACGGGCTTTCATCGCGGCGCAGAGTTGCTTCTTGAGCCGATCCATCAGCGGTTCCTCTTGTTGTGGTTGTCGAGGATTTCCGGGATCTGACGGGCGAACTGCTTGTTGTTCTGGTCCAGCATCTGCCGCATCTGCGCGAGGGTCTTCTGATCCGCATTTCCTTCGACTGTCAGGTTCGTGACGGGCGCGAAGTTGATGGCAGGCGCCGAAGTGATGCTACCCCCCTGCCGCCCTGCCAGCAGGTTGCGGGTCTGATCCGCGCTCCAGATGCGCGCCGGGCCGGTGGCCTCCAGTTCGGGGCCTTTCTCGCCCACGATCCGCAAGCCACCCATGTGATCGCCGCCAGAGGCAAAGCCGGGGACCAACAGCCCGCCGATGCTGGTGGCCAAGCCCCCCATGCCGGGCAGTCCCATGATGCCCTTGATCATCTGGGTCTTGGCGATCTCCAGCAGCAGATCGGCAACCGCCTGCTTTGCTGATTTCGAGCCGTCGATGATGGAGCCGAACATATCCGTGAGGGCATCCTTGCCCGCCTGGCTGCGTTCCTTGATGGCGTCCAGCTTCTCGGCCGCGCCTTGGGCTTCCAGACCGGCCTGCACATAGGCATCGGCCAGCTTGTCGATCTCGGCTTCCAGTTCAGGAGTGATCTGTTTTCCAGCCTGTTGGGCTGCGTGCAGCAGTTCGGCCTTCGTGCGGGCGAACTCCATGGCATCGCCGTATTCCTTGCCGGATGCCGCCACGGCGATCAGGACCGCCGCCTCGGCCTCCAGGGCTGCTGTCCTTTCCCGGATGGCCTGCGCTTCCTTGGCGAACTCATCGACCGCTGCTTTACTACCGCCGCCCTTGCTGCCCTTCGATCCGCGTCCTCCCTTGCCAGCGGCACTGCGGCCCGCTGCTCCTGCCAGAGAGGCTGCGGCAAGGTCGCTGGCCTGCTGATCGGTCAGCGTGGCTCCTGCCTCGCCTGCGCGCCGCCTGACGGCCTCGATCTCGCGTTGCAGGGCAAGCTGTTCCGCCGATGCGCTGTTGCGGGCCTCCTCGGCTGCCGTGAAGCCTTCCAGGGCCTCGCGCTGTGCCTCCATGCTGTCCATGCTGGCAGCCTCGGCCGCGTGCCGGTCGCGCATGGCCTGCGTGGCCTTCTGGTCCGGTGCCGTTCCTGCTGCGCGGGCGATGGCTGCGCCCATGCTGTTGGCAAGGCTGGTGACTGAAGCAATGACCCCGCCCAATCGGCCAAGCTGCGATATGACCCCCTCAAAGGTGGTGCGGTCGCCTGCCTCCAGCGCGCCGAAGGCATCCACCGCCGCCGCCTCGATCTCCCCCAGCTTGACGGTGAAGTCCTCGCCGCTGATCTCCCCATCGCGGAAGGCCTGAACAAGGTTCTGCATCTCCTCATAAGCCACGCGCAGGGCATCAGCTGCCGTGTCATAGCCCAGGCTGTCGAGGCGCGAGATGGCGTCGATCATCGCCACGCCTGCCCGGCCCGCTTCCTCGGCCAGGGTGGCATAGCGTTCATCGAGGCGGGCAAGGGCTTCCTCGTTCTGCTCCACCAGATCGCGGTTTGCCGCCAGGGCGTCATAGACTTCATCGCCCAGGATCGCCCTGCCCTCGGCCTCATTGGCGAAGATGGTGTCCAGCCGGGCGCGCAGGTAGGTCAGTTCCGCACCCGCTGCCACGAGGTTGACCACCATGGCCTTGCCGAAGTTGGCGGCTGTCGTGGTCAGTTGGCTGAACTTCCGGTCGATCTCGTCAGCCTTGGCGATCAGTTCGGCATCCAGCACCGCGCCGGTTTCATGGGCCTTGTTGATCGTGTCCTGCAGCGCGTCCCGGCCCTGCCCCAGCAGTTCCACGAAGCGTTCACCGCCGGTCCCGCCGAAGATTTCATCGGCGATCCTGATCTGCGCGGCCTTGTCGAAGCCTTCCAGCCGCCCAAGGATCTCCAGCATCAGGGCGGAGGGATCCTTGAGTTTCTTCTTCAGGTCGTCGGCACGCAGGCCCAAGCGGTTGAAGGCCTCGGCAGCCGGGCCAACGCCGGTCACGATGAACTCATCCGCGCGCAGGGCCAGTTCCTTGAAGCCATCCACCAGGGCATCGACGCTGATGCGGTTCTGGTCGGCCAGGAACTTCCACTCCTGGAAGGCATCGGTCGAGAGGCCCGCGCGCTTTGCCTCGTTGCCCAGTTCGGCCATGCTCTTGACGGTGGCGCCGATGTTGCTGGTCAGCCCTGCGAAGGCTGCGGTTGCCGCGCCGCCGATCAGCCCGCCCGCAAAGGCCTTGCTGAACGTGCCGATCTGGCTGCTGGTCGAGGCCAAGGCCTGATTGATCCGGCCCGTCGAGCGGATCATGTCCTGCTCCATCTGCCGGGTTGCCGAACGGGACTTTTGGGACAGGCCCTGATAAGTGCGAGTGCCCCGGTTCTCGGCCTGGCGCATCCGCTTCTCGAACTCCGAGACGCGCGCCTCCAGCATCACCACAAGGCGTTCGTCTGCTCCTACGGCTGCGTTCATGCGCGCCTCCTATACGGTCCACATGTCATCGTTGAACCAGTCCTGACTGGTCGTCATCGCGCCCTCGTCGGCTGCGCATCGGGCCACGGCCATTGCGGCCGCCACCGCCCCGTCGATCTTGTCGCGGCTCTTTCCCTTGTGGAACGTGCGGTTGCCTGCCGGGTCGGTGCGCACTTCGATGTTCGAGAAGTTCCAGCGCAGGACCGGGTGACCGCCATGCCGGAAACGCCGCCCGATGATCGCGCGCTCCAGTTCTTTCACCGCCGGGGCCATCGTCACCCAGCCCTGCCGCATCTCGACAGCCGGGAAGCCGTCCTCCAGCAGGTTGTTCAGCATGTTGCGCGCCAGATGCGGGTCGAAGGCGATTTCCTGCACGTTGAAGCGGGCGCAGAGTTCGCGCACCTGATCCTCGACCGCGCGGAAGTCCACGACATTGCCGGGCGTGGCGGTGATCTGACCACCCGCTGCCCAGGCCGGATAAGGCACCTGTGCCAGTTCCTCGCGGGCGCGCAGGTTATCCTCAGGACAGAAGAACCAGGGCCAGACCTGGAAGCCGTCATCCCCATCGCGCCAGCAGGCCACGATCACCGTCAGGTCGGAGTTGCTGGACAGGTCCACGCCCAGCCAGCAGGGCGCTTGCTTCGCCTCCAGGTCATCCAGATCGACCGGCCCGGCGCCCTCGTCATAGACGGCCATTTCCACGAAGGGATCGGTGGCGTGATCGAGCCAGATGTTCAGGTTCAACTGGCGGAAGGCTTCGCGGTCCCCGATCCGGCGCTGGCCTTCTCGGGCCAACTGGCGAAGGCCTTCGATATCGGGATAGCCATACCGCAAGCCGGGGTTCACGCGGAACCAGATTTCCTCGTCGGTCCAGTCGCAATCTGCCGGGGCCTCGAACAGGACAGGCAGGATCGAGGGATCGTCCACCTCGCCACGGGCCACGCGGCGCGCGTCGTTCACGATGTCCCAGGCGATGTTCTCCTGCCCGCGTCCTGCCGTTGTGGCGACGACAAGCAGGCTGCCCGGTGTCTTGACCAAGCCGGATCGCAGCACATCCCAGAGTTCGCGCTTCTTCCAGGCATGCAGTTCGTCGGCCAGCACAAAGACCGGGGTGCGGCCATGCTGCGTGCCCGCATCGGCGCTGATGGCCTCGCAGAAGCTGCGCTCCTTCGGGAAGGTGATGCGGTTGCGATAGTCCAGCGTGCGGATATGGGGCGCGATCTTCGGATGCGCTGTCAGCAGCCCGCGCAGTTCCTCATAAGCAATGCGGGCCTGCTTGCGATCAGAGGCGGAGGTGATGACTTCGCCGCCGGGCACCCGTTCCGGTCCCACGGTATGCAGGGCCTCCAGCGCGGCTGCGAGGCTGGTCTTGCGGTTGCCCCGTGGCACAAGGATCACCGCCGTCTTGACGATCCGGGTGCCGTCCTCATGCCGGGGGCCATAGATGCGGCGCACGATCCGTTCCTGCCACGGGTCAAGCTGGAAGGGCTTGCCGGACTTCGGATGGCGCAACATGCGCAGGAACTTCACGGCCCGTTCCCCGAAGCCCAGAGGGTCGGGAATGGTGCTGCCGTCATAGATCCAATGCGGGAAGGTGTCAGACATCGAGAGGATCCGGCTCATTGTCGCCGTCCTCCCTGATCGCGGGACGGGACCGGCTGACAGGGGTGAGGCCCAGTTCGGCGGCAAGCTGACGCGCGGAAGCCATGGCCTTGTCCTGGAGGCGGGCCAGTTTCAGCATCACCTCGGGATCCTGCCCGGCCTGGATCAGCGCCTCGGTTTCGCGCACCCGGCCAATGCAGATGCAATAGTTCTCCAGCCCGCCAAGGTCGGCATCAGTGAGGATGCGGCGTTCGGTCAGAACCGGCATCACGCGGTCCCATTCCCGCCGCGCGTCCTCGGCCAGCCACTCCGGGGCCTCCACAGCAGGAAGAGGCTTTTCGGCCTGCCGCATTGCTGGCTTGGTGCCCTTCATTCCGGCAACCTCACGCAGCGCAGTTCAACGCCCGTGCGCCGGCCGATGGTGGCCACCGACTGGATGTTGAAGGCATTGCCCTTCCAGACCAGCCGGTCGGCATTGGTGATGCCGTCCAGGAACCGGGTGCGGAAGATCACCACCTCCTCATCGGAGGCCCCGAAGTTGCGGATGTATTTGGTCGTGGTCTGCTCCACTTTCTCGGCCCTCAAGAGTGCCAATTTCACCCAGGTCGTTGAGGGGGTGCCGTATTCGTTGATGGTGCTGGTGGACCGCTCGATGCGGATTTCCTCGGTGAGCCTGCCCGCCTTCATGCCAAGGCCTCCACGATCAGGGCCTCGACCGTGACGACGCCGTGGGAATGCTCCCCGTCCGGATCGCGCATGGTGCGGGTGGAGGACACTTGCAGATCGGCGCAGTGATAGGGCGTGGCCATGACCAGCCGGGGGCCGAAGTTGATGGCCTGCCGGATCAGCCCGCAGATCGCCTTGACGCCTTCCAGAGAGGCTTCGCGCTTCCAGACATGGATGGTGTGATAGACGCGGATATGGGTGCGCCTGAGGCTGGTTCCCTCATCCACCGCTTGGCTTTCGCCCAGGATGATCGAGGGATTGGGCGCGGGCCTCTGGTTGGCGTCCCGGACGTTCGCAGCGGGCACCAGGGCCATCAGCGCCGCCGTGGTCGTGAACCGGGCACGTAGGGCTTTCTGAACTTCCAGTTCGGCGCTCATTTGGCCTCCCGGATGGCTTTGCCGATGGCGCGCTTGATGCGGTTCAGGGCACGCTTGCGGCCCATGCGGAAGCCCGGCCAGAAGAAGGGTTGTGCCTCGTGGTGTGAGGTGCCGAACTCTTGCAAATGGGGATAACGGATATCGGTATTGCCCACGGTGATCGCCGCCATGTTCTCGGGCACCACCATCGAACCGCCGGGCTGGGAATAGGGTGGGGTCGTTTGGCCGGGGCCGGTGACGGCGATGCTGGATTTCAGGTCAGGCGCAGAGGTCGAGGGATCATCGGGCGCAAGGGCACGCTGGATGTCTGCGATCTCTTCTGCCGACTTCACCAGGGCGGGCTGCACGGCATTGCGCGCGGCTTGCGGGATCGCCCGCATCCGCTTCTGGAAACTGGAAAGACCGCCGTCGCTTGCCATCAGAAGCTCCTGTCGCGATGCGCGTCGATGATGTCCTGCACGCCGAAGGGCAGCAGCTTGTCGCTGTCGGCCAGCGCCTCGCGGTTGGCGAACCACCACGCGGCCAGTTGCAGCACGGCTTCCTTGAGATCGTCAGGGATTGGGGGGAACAGATCGCCGCCGAACCGATCTGCGATCTTGAAACCAAGCCAGCGTTCGATATGGGCCTGTGCGGCATCGCCCTTCTGCTGGAGGGACAGCTTGTCCTCAGACGGGGCATCCTCGGTCAGCCCAACCTGTGCCGCCAGTTCCTCATAGGTGACGATTGCCATGGTCAGCCTCGTTCGATTGCGGACGTGGGTTTCAGGTCGGCCTGTAGCTTGATGACCGAATTGGCCGCGTCGAAGACCTCACCCATCCGCATCACCAGCGCAGACCATGTGCGGACGGTGACGCCATCGGGCAGGACAAGCCGGAAAGGATAGCTGTCGAAGCTGCGGGCAGCCCGCCACAGGGCAAGCTGGCCGGGGTCAGAGGGATCGTTGCCCATGATGATCGGCATAATCGGGCGCCGTTCGATGCCCTTTGCCGCCACCTCCTGGCCGAAGTCGTCGGGAACGTCGCCCACGACGTCTTCGGTGACCGCATCCCATTCGCTGCCAATAAAGCCGATGGCCTCCGTTTCGCCAATCTCGACCCAGCCATCATCCGGCATGCCGCCGTAAAGCGGAACGTCAGCGATGAACAAGCGGCTGCCAGCGGTCGGATACAGCATCAGCCTGCAGCGTCGATCTTGACCACGTTGCTGTTCACCCAGAGCGAGGCGTTCAGCTTCATCACGCTGTTGGCCGTGTCATAGGCCTCGGCCACGCTGGCAACCTTGGCGACGAACATGCGCTCGGATGGGGTGCCGCCTGCCGGGGCGTCGTTCAGGACGATGCGGAAGGCATAGTCGTGCGGGGTCTTTTCCGCCGCGATCAAGGCCTGCTGGCCCGCGTCCTCATAGTCGATGCCCATCACCAGATCCATCGAACCGGCATTGCGGGTGCCCTTCAAGCGGCGGGTCCGCTGCGCAGGGATGCTGTCGAAGGCGATCTCGGCAGAGGTATCTCCAACCGTGCCCAGGTTCTCGGTCTCGCCGATCTCCTCCCAGGCCTGGCCCGAAAAGTCGGCTTCCACGAAGGGGTCGGATTTGGTGTCCAGCGCACCGCCGATGTAGAGCCGGGCGCCATTCGTTGCGTAGATGGTCATTGCTGAACCTTTCCGAAGATGCGGCGCTCCTCGCGTTGCTTCGCGCCGGAATGACAGGGGGTGCAAAGCGACTGCCACCGGGACTTGTCCCAGAAGATGGCCTGATCGCCGCGATGCGGGGTCTTGTGATCCACGATCTTCGCCACGGCGCCGCAGCGGACGCAGTAGGGATGAATGGACAGGAACAGCCTGCGGGCTTTCTCCCATTCTCGGGAATAGCCACGCTGGCTGCTGTTGGGCCGGGTCTTGTCGAACCGTGCCTTGCGCTCGGCCGCGCGCTTCGCCTGACAGGGGCAGAGGGCGCCGGGGGGCACCACCTTGCCGCAGGAACAGATGCGAGGCGCGCGAACCGGCATCAGGCAGCCGGGCGGGTCTGAGGCACGATCACCGCCACGGCGCCCGCAGCGATGCTGGTGCCGCTGGCCTTGGTCAGAGAGAGGCGCACGTAGCGTTTCCAGCCGCGATAGCCCAGGCGATAGGCGCTGTCGGCTGCCAGGGTGGCCGGGGCCGTGCTGTCCACCTGATCGGCGGCAACATCGGTCCAGCCGGTGGAGCCGTTGTCGCTTTCCTGAAGCTTCACGCCGAAGTTGCCATCGGCTGCCCCCGTGGTGACGACAAAGGCCAGACGGCCCGCGCCCAGGGTGTCGATGGCTGCGCCTTGGCCTGCCGCCGACTGAACCGCCGGGACAAGGGCGGGAATGGCCGCGATGTTGGAATAAAGGTCACGCATGGCTCATCCTCCTCAGCTGGTCGCCATCTTGAGTTTGCGGAAGCGGGCCGGTTGCAGCACCGCACCGCCGACGCGCCGGGTGGCGTGAATGCGGGTGATGCGCTCGCGGGCGCGGCTGTAGGGATCGACCAGGATCGACATGTTCAGCCGGTCCACGATCCGATAGGCTTGGAAGTCGCCGTAGATGATCGGAAACTCGTTGGCGGCAACATCCTCCAGGTCCACCATCTCGATAACCGGACGACCCAGAATAGTTTCGGGCTGGCCCACCTGCAGGGACGGCTGCCAGACATACTGGCCCTGCGTGTCCTTGAGCGTGCGCAGGATGCCCAGCGTGGTGCCGTTCAGCGCCCAGGCCCCGCGGTTGCGGTAAGGCGCAGGCAGCGAATACATCAGCTTGATCAGCGCATCAGTGGACAGGTTGCTGGCGTGGCCGTTGGCGATTTCCGGGATGGCCGGGTTCATCATGATGCCTTCGGGCTTCTTGACGCCATCGCCCCACAGGAAGGCATTGGCCTCCTTCATGGCGAAGTCCTCGGCCAGCGCGGCGCGCACCTCCGTCTCGGCCTGCGGCGCGTCCTGCAGCAGGCGGTTCGAGATATCGACGTAGGTTGCCAGTTCGTGAACCTCGACCTCCTTCTGGCCGAAGGTGATCGTGCTTTCCGGGTGCGGTTCCATTTCGCCGACCCACTGGGCGTTCGTGACGTCGCCACGGGTCGGATAGATGACCTCATTGGCGTTGGTGCCGCGCACGCTGGCATACTGCCGGATCGGGCTATACTCGATCAGGTCGCGGATCACCTCGGAGGAAAACTCCGGGGGTGCCAGGAAGCCGCCCTGCGTGTCGCTGGTGACGTTCAGGGCCTTGCGGTCCTCCTCGGAGATCCCGTTGCCGTGAATGAGATACTGCCCGAAGGCCTTGCGCTCGGCCGTGGGTTCATCCGTTGCCTTGTTGTCGCCGGTCGGGCGGTTCATCTTGGCTTCCAGCTTGTCCAGCCGGGCCACGATGGGCGCGGTGTCGGCCTTCTGCTCGATCTCGCGCATCTTCACGACAAGCGCGCCGATGGCTTCCTGATCGTTGGTTTCGGTGGTTTCCGTCATGTCCAATTCCTTTGCTGACGTGATCCGCGCGCCGGGATGGGCAGGCACCGCCACCACGCTGATTTCGAGAAGTTCAAGGTCGCTGATCGTGCGACCGCCGCCCTTGCGCGGCAGGGCCTTGCGCGAGACAAAGCCAATCGACAGGCCACGAAGCGCGCCTGCCTGGATCAGCGAGCGAACCTCTGCCGCACGCTGCACTTCATTGACCAAGAGCCGACCTTTGACGGTCAGGCCTTCGGCGGTTTCCGTGATTTCCGACCAGACGCCCACAGTCTGGCCCTGGTCGTGACCGGCCAGCATGGGAAGCGGCGGCAGGGCCTTGGTGAAGGCGCCGCGCTGCACGACATCGCCCACCCGGTCAGGGGTGCCGAAGGGCCATGCAATGCCGGTGATCTCGCCTGCATCATCGACGCTCAGTTGCGCCTTGATCTCGATCCGGTCCGTCATGCCCGCCCCCGGAAAGCTGCACGGTCGGAGGCAAAGCCATCCACCTGCTGCTGGACCCACTGCGCGGCCTTGAGGAGGCGCACGACGCTGCCGTGATTGAAGGGGACCGGTTCACCGTTCTCGCTGATCTGCCAGCCGACGACGCAGCGGGCCAAGGTGTCGAGCCGCACGCGCTCTCGATCGGCCGCGCTGACCATCCCGTCAGGGCCAGCAGCCTCGGCCAGCGCATCCGCCATCTGGAGGCGGGCGCGGGTCTGCGTGGCGCTGTCAGGCCCCACGATGCGCAGGGTGATGCCGGTCGGCTTGCCCGAGACAGGATCCAGCAGGTCGAAGTCGCGGCCCCGGTCCTGATCCTGGCTGTCTGCGAGGATGTCATTCAGTTGCATCGGTGCCCTCGTTAGGCGCAGTCGGTGCCGCGCTGATGTTGGGGTTCAGGAAGTCATCGCCGCCGTCACGAGGCGGCAGGCCCAGCCAGGACCGGCCCTCGTTCGGGTTGATTGTCTGGCTGGCAATCAGGCTGTTGATGGTCGTGGCGCGGGTCGCGAGATCGGCGCGGGTCAGGTCGTCGCGGTCGAACCGGATGACGTGGGTCTGCCGCTCCTCGTCGCTGAACAGGGCGCGCCGCAGGGCGCCCTCCAGGCCGCGCAGCCAAGGCTCCAGCGTGTAGGACAGGAACTCCCTGCCCTTCTGTTCGCTGTTCGACCAAGTGGCGCGGGACAGATCACCGACCATCGGTGCCGGGATGTTGAAGGCGCGGGCGATTTCCTCGATCTGGAAGCGGCGATTTTCGAGGAACTGGGCGTCGGTGCTGTTGAAGGTGAAGGCCTCGAACTCGGCACCGTCATAGAGGATCACCGTCTGCCCGCCGGTATCCTCACCCTCATGGGTTGCCCGCCACGCAGCACGGGCCTTCTTCACGCTCTCCTCGCCCATGCCCTTCGGGAACTTCAAGGCGCCGGAAGGACGGGCGCCACGGGTGAACAGGCGGGCTGCGTGACGGTCCAGCGCGACGGCAATGCCGATGGCTTCCAGTGCCAGCACCAGAGGGGCGCGGCCAAGGGGCGGCAGAAGATGGATGATGTCGCGGGCCGGGATCGGGCGATTGACGTTCCGGTATTTGCGTTCGCCGGTTTCCACGTCGATGTCGAAGGACAGCACGCCCTGCCGATATCGGATGATCTCGCGGGCCTCGCCGTTCACCCGGTTGACCCAGGCCATGCCGCCCGCGTCCGACATCAGCGCATCGACCATGATCTGCCGGATCAGTTCGAAGCCGCTGGTCCACTCATTCGGCTCGTCGCGCAGCAGGCGAAGAACGGGGTGGCCGGGAACATCGATCTCGTCCTTGCCCTCGATCCGCTTCACGTGGATGTCGAGCGATGCCACCGCCTCGCTGATGACCTGGATCGCGTTCGCCACGACAGGGACGCGCAGGGCCTCGGTCGTGGTGATGCTGATGCCAGTGGCTGTTGGGGTCAGTCCAAAAATCGCCTCGATCACCGCATCAGGCGATGTCAGGGACTTCTGTTCAGGCGTGGTCGCCTTGCGGGAAAAGGGCCAGATGCGCATAGACCAGTTTATGCGTCACCACCGGCCCTTTCCGTAAGCTTGCTGATCGTAGGAAAACGTAGGTAATCATGGGTTTTCGTGTTTCGATTTGCCCCGAAGCCAAGCCATCAGTTCCGAACGGAAGGCGAAGTAGCTGCCGGATCCGGCGGGTCGGTAGATCGGCACGTCCCTGACCTGTGCCAGGTCGCGCGCCTTGTCCACGCTGACGCCCAGCGCCTCGGCGATCATCGGAAGGCCCCAAAGCTTGCGATCAGGCTCCAGAATGCCGTCCAGACGCCACGGATCCAGCGGCGGAAAATGCGTCGTCTTGTTCTCGTTGCTGCTCATTTCGAAAACTCCAATTCGGGCAAATCGTGCGCGTGGCTCCCCGCGCCGGTCCCCAGCCAAGGGGCAAAGTTGACGACCACCCGGGGGCATGTGCATGGAGCCAGAGTGGGTGCTGTGCTTGTCTCTCTGTAGGCATCGAAAGGAGACCGCCAAATGACCTCGCCTGCCTCAATCACGAAACGGATCTGCGACCTGTGCAGCACACCGGATCTCGGATACTCATTCGACAACATGCAAGGTCGCTTTCCCGACATCGATCTGCTCTGCTGCCGACGATGCCTTCGAGCACTGACGATAGAAGGCTTGTCTGTAGGCCAAGAGCGGCGCTTCATCGCCCACATGAAGGCGCGAGGAAATCCGCTGCCGCCTCGCAATGGCAAGGGCCTGCTCGTGCTGCAGCGGAGTGTTGATATACGGGTGTAGCAGCCAGCCTCCAGCGGGTCGCGTCTAGCCGCCGCTGCCCGCATAGGGTCTGGTAGATAAGGATGTCCCGATTTTGGGGACTGGAAAGAGGGCAAAACTGCCCCTTTTCGTGCCGGTTTTGGGGACTGGGCGCTCCCATTTTGGGGACTGGAAGTCATCTTTTCGTCCCGTTTATGGGGACGACACGTCCCGTTTTTGGGGACGGGATTTTGTTTTTCCCGTTACGGCCGGTTGGGTTCACAGCGGCATGAGCACGCACTGCGAAGTCGTGACCGGACTGCCAATGTAGATACAGCTTCTTGCCTGCATTGCCGTCACCATCCCGAGACGCCAGTTCCGTGATCTCGTAGGTCGGGGCAGTGCCCTTGCCTTCGACCCCCATGCGGCCATGCTCTGTGAGGATCAGGAAGCCCTTTGCCTGTAGGTCGTGGAAAGCCCGTGCGGCGGTCTTCATGTTGCAGCCAAGCCGTTCTGCCGCCTCCCTAACGGGCAGGCTGATCCGCCCGTTGTTATTGGCTTGCGGGCCTTTCCACTCCATCTTGAGCCATGGGTAGAGCGCTTGTGCTGTCGTGGACAGTGCGCGCCATGCGGGCGTTTCCATCGTGTTGCGGATCATCTTGGTCCAATGCTCCGTGCGGGCCTCGTCCTTCCTGTCACGCCCCATGACCGCCCCTTGCGTGAAGCTGGCGATGGTGCTTGCGGCAAAGCCACTGAACATCGCCGGGCTTGTTATAGTCGGGATGGTGGGCCTCGGCCTCGGCCCCGCAGGTCTGGCAGGGCCGAGGGGTCAGGATGCCGATGCGCTTGGCTGCCTGAACATAGAGATGCGCCAGATACCGGTGGGGGTTTTTCCGGCGCCATTGCTGTTGACGGGTTAGAGGCTTGGTCACTGGCCGCGCTCCACTTGCAGAAGCGCAATCAGTTCGGGATCCAGCGCAATGTCGTCGTGCGCATAGAGATCGACCAGTTGGCGCATGAAAGCCAATTGCGCGTTGCCCGGCTCCCAATCGGGACGGACAGCCTGATGGGCGATCCTGTCTGCGAATTGCTGGTGGGTCGTGCCTCTCGCGCGGACAATGACGGTGCCCCAAAGGCGCAGGCATTCATCCACGCTCCGTTCGGGCATAAAATCGCGATGGGTCGGTTTATACACCATGGCCGGACCTCACGCAGCCACGGGGCGCGAAGCCAGCCAGTCGAGAATAGCCGCCTCATTCCAGGCAACTGCTTTCTTCGTCAGGCGGATTGGGCGGGGGAATTGTCCCTCGCCCATCATGCGATAAATAGTCGAAGTGGAAAGACCGGTCAGCGCCTCAACATCGGGGCGGCGAATATAGCGGGTGTGCATCTGATATTCCCTGCATACGTTTGCGAACACATGCAAAGAATTGGGAACTTCAAATGGACAGTGGCGGGCACTGTCGCAATTAAAATAGGGACAGTGCTAGGCTATGTCCCTGTTTTATGCCGGTCCCATAGTTTTCTATTGGCACTGCCACTAGCGCCAAGCCCCCGATTTGCTACGATTGCAGCGGCGCTCGATACTGACTTTCCCTCTGCAACGAGAGCTTCCATCGCGCGCAGAATTTTGTCGCGGCCCTCCTTAGCTGACGCAGCCCGTGCATGACCTCCTGCCCTTGCCGCGCGCCTGATACCTTGCCCAACTGCCGCATCTGCTTCCACTTGGTAGGCAAGTATCTCAAGATCTCGCCAGTGATATCCAGCGGTGAAATCATCCCCGAGTATATAAAAATGGAAGAGATAACGGGCGGCAACATATGCAGCTGAAGAATGTGGCAGCTTCAACCAGCAGTATTGGAGAGCCGCTGCGACTTCCCAATTATTGTGATACTGTTTCTTTAGAGAATTTACTCGATCTTCTCCTAAGAAGTCCTGAACAACACCTGAGACGGTAAGATTAGCCATCACACCTGACGCTTCTAGAACGTCAAGGGCGAGAGGCGATCTTTCCTCCCCAACCTCGAAATCTCGTGCACCTGGTGAACATAAATCGATTAATTCTTCTATTTGACTTTGCAGTTCATGCGCCTGATCAGGATAGGCTTGAGGCGATACATTGAAGTCACTGCCTATAGGACATGCATTTAAAAATTTCTTCGCTTCCTCCTCGGAAGGAAAATCAAAGCAATGATGTGATAGTGGCAAAAACCCAGTTTGCGCCGACACCCATACAGTCCACGTATCATCCTCCAACCAAGTTGGATGCAATGGGTCACCTGGGATAGAGTGATTTACCCATATATCTTTGACCACGGATTTGCGAGCGGGTGCTGTGAAGTCCATCATCCGATCCTCACGACTTTGGCGCTGTCCTGCGCCAGATACCTTGCCCAGGCGTCCATCATCTTCCGGCGCTTTTCGAATAGATCAGACCGCGCATAGGCCTGCGATGCGCTGTCACCGACCGCATGAGCCAGCGCAGCTTCCGCGACTTCGAACGGCACGTTGGTGCGTTCCTGCGCCCAGGTTCGGAAGCTAGTCCTGAAACCATGCACGTCCGCGTCGAAGCCCAGTTCCTTGACCAGCTTCGACATGGTCATGTCCGACAGCGGCTTGCCGCGCATTGAGGGAAAGACAAGGTTGTCCTCGCCCCGCAGCTTCTCCGCATCCGTTAGCACCTTGATGGCGCGCTTCGACAGCGGCACCGCATGGGCCTTTCCCATCTTCATGCGGACGGCAGGGACATTCCACACACCCGCTGCCAGATCCATCTCGTCCCATGTTGCGCCGCGAACCTCGCCGGATCGAGCGGCTGTCAGGATCAGGAACTCAAGCGCCAGCTTGGTGGCAAGCCAGGCGCCCGATGCGTTTACCTTGGCAATGCAGCCTGCAACCTCGGCATAGGGCAAAGCCTTGCGGTTCTGCTTCATCCGCGCCTGTCGCGCGACAGGGGGCAGCGCCAGAACGCTGGACACGGCAGGATTGTCGCGCCGGTGCCCTGCTCCCATTGCCCACTTCATCACCGCTGACACGCGCAGCACCAGCTTCCTGGCGACCTCGGGCTTCTTGTCGCGGATCGCCATGACGGCGGCGCGAATATCCGGGCCGCTCACATCGCAGACGCGCATCCGTCCGAAGTGCGGATAGGCATACTCGGTCAGATTGGTCAAAAAGGCCTTCCCGTCCTTCGGATTGGTGAAGGACAGTTCGGCATGGGCCAGCACTGCGGCCTCCTCGAAAGTCGGCATTGCCATCGTCTGACGCTTATCCGCCAGCGGATCGCCCCCTGCCCTGGCCGATGCCCGGTTAGCCAGCGCCATTGCGCGGGCGTCTGCGAGACTGACCAGATCGGCAGAGCCAAGCCCGATCTCACAGCGCTTTCCCCGGATCACGATCCGCTGGACCCACTGGCGGGATCCTGTCGGCATGATTCGAAGATAGAGGCCATGGCCGTCGAAATACTTACCCGGTTCTTTCGCCGCCCGGATGAACGCAGCCGTCAAAACTCGCCTAGGTCTTCGAAGGTTCTCCATCAATTCCTATCCCACATCCTGTCCCCCACCTTAACTAAGAACCCCCCGGAATCAAGTGGAAGTCGTGGGAATGAATAGCTGCATTTATCTGTTTTGGTTCAACCTTTTGCGGAACTCTTGGGAACGCTTAGGAACACCGCGCCGCGCACTTCGGGTGCGCCATCACCTTCAATGAGATGGTCACGTTCCTTCGCGAGATCATTTCTCGTCGGTCCTGTTATGGTGCGGGAAACGTCCTTTCCAGGCCCTCTGGTTCATCGCATCGACTGTTGACCGCTAGTGATTCGGGCTGTGGTGCGCATGGACTTTCTCGATAGTCTCGACCCGAGAAGTGGCCGGCGGCGTCCCGGATCGCGGCGCCGCGCTGCATGGCCCATGTGATCGCCGCAGGCTTCAGGACATGCGGCATCACTTCTGGCAGGTCGATCTTGACCCCCTTCCCGGCCGCGAGCTGCGGCGCCTGAAGAATGGCATGCGCCCAAGCCTTCCTGATGTCGGCTGCCATCTCAAGGTGCATCTGTTCGCCGCCTTCGATCGTCGACAACAGAGAGGCGGCCGTTCTCGGTCGGGCAACCGCGCGGGCCACGGCTGGCTCTAGCCGATAGATACACCCGACGGCTTGAGGTTTTCCAAATAGCCCGGTGACAGCCAGTCCGACAAATCCAGGCGGGTCAGTTTCGCGGTTTCCTTGATGTCACCCCGGAACAAGTCATCCAGTTGGGCCCGGACCGAAGATGAGAGAGGACGATCATCCTCCAAGGCGCCCGAGGTCGCCTTGACATAGGACCGGTCAGGCGCGGTGCTGACGGCCTGTTCGACACCCAGGAACTGCTCGACTGTTTCTAGAGCCCTGCCGGGAGTGGACCACAGATCATCGACCCGCATGAAGAGGACCTGGGACCGTGAGAACAGGTCGAGCAGTCTGGCGACTTGCGGAGCGTAGCAGCTGCGTTCGATGTAGGAGAAGACCCGATGGGCGCCATTCAGCGCTGCTGCGACGCGCCGCCTGCCTTGCGGTGATATGGCATCCTCGAATGACAGGTTCTCCCATGCTCGTCGAGTCTCCATCTTCCAGTGCGAATATGCGCGGAATGCTGGGTGCCGAAGGCTGACGATCAGCCTTGCATCAGGATTGTAGGCCTGCAGCCGGGCAAGCGACTGCGGCCAGTACAGGTAGATCGGCGTGGCTTCGCCGCGCAGGACGTTCTGGACCGACCAGTCATACTGCCGGTGCAGTCGTTCGTGATCAGGATGTGCCCAAGAGACGGTCTCGTCGTCGAAATGATGCACTTCCTTGACCCGCGCCATCTGAAGTTGCGGGTGCTGGCGCAGGTAGCGATCTAAGGCGGTGGTCCCACCCTTCTGCACGCCGACGATGAAGAAATCAACCTTGCTTCCCATGCCGCCCTCTCGATCCATTTAGGTGCGGAATAGCCGAAACTCGCGGCTTTGAAATCAGAGTAAATCGCGAACACCGCGAGATTGTTGAGACCATGGGCTTTATCCATGCCCTCAGAAGGCAAAAGGCCCAAGGTTCGAATTCCTCGCGGGTGCGCCAGCCTTCCTTGCATCCCCCCTCTGGACGCCGCCTGTCGGGTCAGGTCATGTGACCCGAACGAATGGAGGCATCATGGACGATCTGGAACGGCGCATTGCGCAGGCACGTGGCGATGAACCCGCCGATTTGGTGCTGCGGGGCGGGCGCGTCTTCGACCTGATCACCGGCACGCTGATGGCGGGCGACGTGGCGATCTGCGGCGACCGGATCGCGGGGGTGGGCGATTATGAAGCGCGTCAGGTGATCGACGTATCGGGGCTGGTCCTGGTGCCCGGCTTCATCGACACGCATCTGCATGTGGAAAGCAGCCTGGTCACGCCGCATGAATTCGACCGTTGCGTCACCCCCCGGGGCGTCACCACCGCCATCTGCGACCCGCACGAGATCGCGAATGTCATTGGCCCCGTCGGCATCCGCTGGTTCCAGAAGGCCAGCGAATGCCTGTTGATGGACCTGCGCGTGCAGTTGTCGTCCTGCGTGCCCTCGACCGAGATGGAAACGGCGGGCGCCCGGATCGAGGCAGAGGATCTTGCGCCCCTCATGGGTCATCCTTCGGGGATCGGCCTGGCCGAATTCATGAACTATCCCGGGGTGATCCACCGCGATCCCGCTGCCATGGCCAAGCTGCGTCTGTTCGCGGGCGGCCATGTCGATGGCCATTGTCCGCAGTTGTCGGGCCGCGACCTGTCCGCCTATGTGGCGGCGGGGATCCGCACGGAACACGAAGCAACCACGGCGGAGGAGGCGCTGGGAAAGCTGCGCATGGGGATGCGGGTCCTGATCCGCGAAGGATCGGTCAGCAAGGATCTGATCGCCTTGCAGCCGGTCCTGACCGACATCACCGCGCCCTATATGTGCCTTTGCACGGATGACCGGAACCCCCTGGACATTGCGGAACACGGTCACCTTGACCACATGATCCGCGAACTGATCCGGCGCGGCAGCCCGCCGCTGGCGGTTTATCGCGCCGCCTCTTTGTCGGCGGCCGAGGCGTTCGGGCTGAAGGATCGGGGGCTGATCGCCCCGGGGCTGCGAGCCGACATCGTGGCGCTCGACGGCCTGGAAAGCTGCCGGGCGCAGATGGTGATCTGCGGCGGGCGTGTGGTGGATGACGCGGCCTTCGCCGCGCGAAAGCCGCTGGACCCGGTGGGCCGCGCCTCGGTCAAGGCACCGAAGGTCAGTGCCCAGGATTTCCGCTGTGCCGGAAACCGCAGCGAGACCCCGGTGATCGGCATCCTCGAAGGCAAGATCATCACCGAACACCTGACCTGCGACATTGCCCCCGTGGACGGCGACAAGCGCCCCGATCCCACCCGCGACCTGGCCCGCATCGCAGTGATCGAACGGCATGGCCGGAACGGCAACATCGCGACCGGTTTCGTGCAAGGCTTTTCCCTCCGGCGCGGCGCCATCGCCTCGACGCTATGTCACGACCATCACAACATCGCGGTTGTCGGTGTGGACTACGGGGACATGGCCCTGGCCGCGAACCACCTGTCACTGATCGAGGGGGGATTCGTGGTGGTAGAGGGCGGACGCGTGATCGCCGACCTACCCCTGCCGGTCGCCGGCCTGATGAGCCTTGATCCCTTCGAAACCGTGCGCGACCGGCTGATCCTGCTGCGCGAGGCCGCCCGCACCCTGGGCGTGACGCTGGAAGAACCGTTCCTGCAACTGGCCTTCCTGGCCTTGCCGGTCATTCCCGCGCTGAAGATCACCGACCGGGGGATGGTGGACGTCACCAGGTTCGAGATCATCGCAGGATGATCATCGTCCTTGGATCAATGCTTTGGATGATTTGGCTGGGGCGGTAGGATTCTGTACTAAGCGATTGATATGAATTGATAAGGTAGAAAATACAGGAATATGGTGTCAAGTGCCGCCTGACGGAAATGCGGCTGTGCTGTATATTGTGTCTCAGGTGCCGGGGCATGCATTGATCACCCCTAGCAGCACCTCTTCGAACCCTGAGGTCGGGAGTGGGCCCAATGCCAGATCTCGATGCACATATGGGGTTTCGTGCAACAGCCACCTGTCCGGTTTTGATCCTGACCACTGATCGGCATGACGGCGGGCAAGAGAAGGCTGCAGAACTGGAGGTGATGGTCTCGATCTTACAATTAAAGTGGCGGGGTCACTGCGCCATTGGCACGTTGCTGTAGCGGCTACGCAGGTGACATGGAGGAAGGTGACAGCCCGAGAGCATAGTAGGCAATTGCCTTATAATGCGTGGCGCCCGTCACCAGTCCCCAAGCCGCACGAGTATGATTTCGATGCGGCTGCACTGCTCGCCGTAGTGATAGGCCCGAGGCTCGGTTATCGTCCCAAGCGATCCTGCAATCGTGACCACGCCACAGTAGCGATCACAGCTGGCTTCCGGAGAAAGTGAAACGGAATGGGGCGAGGCGGAGTCACGGGATAGTCCAGTTCGCCCTCCGGCGTGCCGGTTGCCCAGTCTGCCAGAACCTTGCCCATGGCCGATGCGACCGCCACACCGCGCCCGTTGTAGCCCATTGCCGCCATCATGCCTGGCGCAACAAGGTTCAGGTGGGGATAATGATCCGCGGTCATAGCGACGTAACCGCCCCACGCATACTGCCAAGGGATATCGCGCAGTTGGGGATAGAGCTTGATTGAGGCATTACGCAGAACCTGCATCTGACGATGTGTGGCTGTGGCCGAGTAATTGCCGCGCCCGCCCATGATGAAACGCCCTGCAGCGTCCTTGCGGAAATAGACAAGAAGCCGACGGCTGTCCGAGGCTGAGTGGCCTTGAGGCAAAATCCGACTGCCTATCTCAGGTGGTAGGATATCGGTTGCGACCTGGATCGAACGGATCGGGACCACCGTGCGGTCCATCGGAGGAACGACCGAAGATGTATAGCCGTTCGTGCATACCAGAACCTTGCGGGCCAGAACCTCGCCGCCTTCGGTGCGGAGCAGGTGACCAGATCCGCGCGTTTCATGTGCAATGACGCGGCTGCCACCATGGATAACCGCTCCGGCCCGAATTGCGGCGTCGGCCAGACCCAGTGCATAGTTCAGCGGATGCAGGTTACCCCCGCGCTCATCGATCATTGCTCCGCGATAGAGTTCGGTACCCAGAAGCGCCACCGTCGTATCACGATCCAGCATCCGTAGCGGAGCACCGCGCCGGCTCCATTGCTCAACCCTCCGACGGACCACTGCGTCTGCCGCGTCGTTGTGGACCGGCTGGATCCAGCCAGTCTGCCGCGCGTCGCAGTTAATGTTCAGGCGGGCGATGAGATCGAAGACGAACTGCCCTGCCCCGCCCGACATGGCCACCATGCGGCCACCAATTGTCGGCCCGAACTGCGCCTCGATCGTATCAGGATCCTCCTTCAGCCCCGGATTGACCTGCCCGCCGTTACGCCCGGACGCCCCCCAACCAGGAGAGTGCGTATCCAGCACGACGACCCGCGTTCCTCGTTCGGCCAGATGGACAGCCGCGGACAGTCCCGTAAAGCCTGCCCCGATCACTGCCACGTCGCAATCGACCTTCCCCCGCAAGGGCGGACAATCCGGCGCGGGATTGGCAGTCGCCGTCCAAAGCGAGTTGGCGATCACGGCTTCTTCGTTCTGGATCATCTCAAGCGTTCCTTTCAGTAGACAGCCGGTGTGACGACCCACAAGACCTCGGCGGCCTCGCTGTCTTCGCACCAGAAGCGGATCATGCACGTAGCTTCGAAGGCAAAACTGTCCCCCGCAGCCAGACGGCGGGTATCGCCATCAACCTCGAGCATTAGTTGGCCTGACAGAACGGTGCCGCATTTTGCTCCGCTGGGATGATTGTAGGGCGTGTCGCCGGTTGAGCCACCTGGCCGGATCACCAGCCGCATCATCTGGATGCCGGTGCAGCTGTCAGGCGTCATCAGTTCCTTGATCATTCCCTTCGCGCCAAGATCCAGCACCCGCCGCTGATGACGCCGCACGACGAGATCGTCCGGGTTGTGTGTATCAGCGGTATCGAACAGCCAGCCGACCGGCATCTCCAATGCGCTGCAGATCGCCCCAAGAGATCGCACTGAGGGCATGGTCAGCCCGCGCTCTACCTGGCTGACCAGCCCGATCGAGACCTCGGCACGCCGCGCGACCTCCTTGAGCGAGAGACCGCGAACCTTGCGCCGCCGCCTTAGTCTGGTGCCGAGATCATCCCGCCCAGCCGCATCTGCCGCATCTGCAGGCGCTTCGTCAGCAGGAATATTCGTCGGCAGGGGCATGCGTTGACAACCCGATGTTTATTTAACCACAGTGAAACAACCTGCACGAAATTTCAATCCAGATAAACTTGTATGGGCCAGGGAGGCTGACCAATGAACAAAGTGACTCAGATGATGCGCGGTGCCGTGCTGGCGCTGACCGCCAGTGTTGCCTTCACAGGGCAAGCCTTGGCGCAGGAAACCTTCAAGGTCGGCTCGACGCCGTCAGGCGTGCCGTTCACGTTCCTCGACGTCAAAACGAACGAGATCGACGGCGTGATGGTCGATATCATCAATGCGGTCGGAGCAGAGGAAGGCTTCTCGACCGACATCGAGGCCACCCAATGGAGCGCGCTGATCCCGTCGCTGACCTCGGGCAAGATCGATATCATTGCGGCCGCCATGTATGCGACCGAAGAGCGGGTCAAAGTGGTCGCTTTCACGGATCCGGTTTATTCCTATGGCGAAGGATTGTTCGTCCCCAAGGACGACACGACAGCCTATGCCACGCTGGACGATCTTGAGGGCAAGGTGGTCGGGGCCCAGGTCGGGACCGCCTACGTCGCGCCGCTGCAGGCCAATGACAAGCTGAAAGAGGTCAGGGTCTACGACACCATCGCTGACATCATGCGCGATGTCTCCCTGGGCCGGATTGACGCGGGCTTCGGTGACCGCCCGATCGTCGCCTATCAACTGTCGCAAGGGGCATCTGACGTGCGGCTGGTGCCTGAATATGAAAGCACCATCGTCGGTGATGTCGCCATCGCGGTGCGCCAGGACGAACCCGAACTGCTTGCGCGCCTGAACTCAGGCATCGCCAAGATCAAGAAAGCCGGCAAGCTTGACGAGATCGTTGCCGAGTGGGGCATCGAGTAAAGCCTGCCGGGACGGCGATGATGATCGCCGTCCCACCCTGCTGCGCACTGAACAGGACAATCGCCAATGGGATTTTGGGAACGGGCTGCCGATTATCTGCCGCTGTTGATGGAAGGGGTCTGGCTGACACTGGCCGTTACGTTCTTTTCGGTCTTGCTCAGCACGCTGCTGGGATTTGTCTGGGCGGTGATGACCTGGACCCGCATCCCGATCCTTGTGGGTATCAGCCGCGGGTTTGTGACAATCATCCGCGGCATTCCGATCATTGTGCAGCTGTTCTACATCTACTTCGTGATGCCGGAGATTGGGATCAACCTCTCTGCCATGCAGGCAGGGATCATCGGGTTGGGCATCGCCTACTCGGCTTATCAGGCCGAGAACTTTCGCGCCGGGATCGAGGCCATCGACAAGGGCCAGATCGAGGCCGCCCATTCCATCGGCATGACGGATCAACTCGTCATGCGGCGCGTGATAATTCCTCAGGCCATCCGCATTGTCCTGCCACCCTACGGCAACACGATCATCATGGTCCTCAAGGACTCATCGCTGGTCTCCACCATCACGGTGGCCGAACTGACGCGGCAAGGACAACTGATTGCAGCCTCGACCTTTGACAACATGACGGTCTTCACGCTCGTGGCGCTGATCTATCTAGCGCTCAGCCTGCCGCTGACCTTCCTTACCCGGCACCTCGAGAAAAGGTATTCGCAGGCATGATCCAGGTTCAGGATATCCACAAGTCCTTCGGCAAGCTTGAGGTCATCAAGGGCGTATCGTTCGACGTCAACAAGGGCGAGGTGGTGTGCATCATCGGCCCCTCCGGCTCGGGCAAATCGACGATCCTGCGCTGCATCAACGGACTTGAAACCTATCAGCGTGGCGCGATCCTGATCGAGGGCGCCAAAGTCGATCCCGCAGACCGCTCGATCACAAGCATTCGCACACAGGTGTCGATGGTGTTTCAGCGCTTCAACCTGTTTCCGCACCGAACCGCGTTGGAAAACGTCATGGAGGGGCCGGTCTTCGTCAAGAAGGTCAGCCGGGCAGAAGCGCGTGACGAGGCGGCAGAGCTTCTGGACAAGGTTGGATTGGGAGACAAGCTGGGGGCGTATCCAGGCAAGCTGTCAGGTGGACAGCAACAGCGCGTGGCCATTGCACGCGCTCTGGCGATGAACCCAAAGGCGATCCTGTTCGACGAGCCAACATCGGCCCTTGATCCCGAACTGGTGGGCGAGGTGCTGGCCGTCATGCGCGACGTCGCATCCGAGGGAATGACCATGGTCGTCGTCACCCACGAGATGGAGTTCGCACGCGCCGTTGCGGACCGCGTCCTCTTCCTGGAGGGCGGTGCGATTGTGGAGCAAGGCTCCCCACAAGAGGTGCTGCGTAACCCCCAGCATCCTCGGACCCAAGACTTCCTGCACCGTGTCATTCATCCGATGGAATAGCTATGGGCAAGCTGGTCTATGTGGACGCGACGCCGCACAGTGATCGGCTGCTTCAAGACTTGGATCGCCCTGGTGGCATGGTCATCCATGAAGGCGATCCTGAGCCGCGAAAGCTGCGCGGCCTGATCGCGGAGGCGGAGACCGTCTGGAACGGACATACCTATATGACCGCGGCTGACCTAGACGCAGCACCTTTGCTGCGGCGGATCATCTTTCTGGGCACTGGTGCCTCTTCCTATATCGACATGGAGGCGGCTCAAGCTCGCGGCATCTCTGTCGAGACGATCCGCGGCTATGGCGACCAAGCGGTGGGCCAGCATGCCATAGCCCTTGCACTGGGCGCTCTCCGTCAGATCGCGACAATGGACCGCAGCATACGCGCCGGGCATTGGGCGCCCCTCGCTGGACGGGAGTTCCAGGATCTCACATTTGGTGTGGTCGGTATGGGTGGGATTGGCCGTGCAACAGCCAGCTTGGCTGCTGGACTAGGGTTCCAGGTGATGGGATGGAACCGCTCCCCCGCTTCTGATGCGGCCTGCCCCCTGGTGCCGCTCAATAACCTGCTGGAGACCGCAGATGTCATCAGCCTTCATCTGGCACTGACTGCGGAAACGTCGGGTATAATTGATGCAACCGCGCTGGCTCAGATGAAGCCCGATGCAGTGATCGTCAACACTGCGCGCGCGGGACTCATCGACACCCCAGCGCTCGTCGCGGCCTTGTCAGAAGGCCACGTGGGCCATGCGGCACTGGACGTCTTTGACGAAGAGCCGCTGCCTACCGATCATCCCTTGTTGCGTCTCCCGAACCGTAAGGCTACGCCGAGGACCGTC
>NZ_NWMQ01000090.1:0-5384 GCF_002901215.1 Paracoccus sp. SY
CCGCGCAGCAAGAGATTTCTGATCGGGGCCGCGATAGCCGCCCTGCAGAGTCGGGACCAGGATGCCGCCGCTCTGCTGGGCCCTGTTGGGACTGCGCCCGTCGCCCATGCGACAGGCGGGAGGAGCCTCCGCATATCCTTCGAGGATGCCATTCTTAGGTCGATGCCGTCGACCTATCGGACCGGTTTATCCCGGCCTATGCTATCAGACATCTCGCCGGTCGCGTTGTGGTCGCCGCTTCCTTATGCTGGGCGCAACGCAAAGGAGGGCCATGATCATGACGAAGGGCTATTGGGTCGCATTTGCCGATGTGACCGACCCGGAGGGCTACAAGGATTACATCGCAGAGAACGCCAAGGCCTTTCGCAAGTATGACGGGCGTTTCCTGACGCGCGGCTCCCGGAGCGAGGTCTCGGAAGGCAACCCTCGGTCCCGCGTGGTGGTGATCGAGTTTCCGAGCTTTGATGCAGCCGTGGCCTGCTATGCCTCACCCGAATATGAGGAGGCCATGCGGCTCAGGGCGGGCAAGGCCATCATGGACCTGGCGATCGTGCCCGGATACGAAGGACAACAGCCGGACGAGACAGCCTGACCGGAGTGAAGGGGAAACAGCAAGCCCTGTCCGATGGTCAGGCGGCCCCTCGTCTCGAAGCCGCCCATGCCGGATCAGTATTCGTCGGGCAGGCAGAGGGTGAGGACGCGGATCGTCTGCCCTGGATCGCTTTCCACCTCCGGTCCCATCAACCCGTCGGTGTCGTAAAGGTCGATCTTCCAGTAGATGCGCACGGTCTCGTCTCCGTGCTGCACATCCGGCATGCCGAAGCTGCGGAGGCCATCGGTGCCATGATCGTCCATAACACCCGCATCGGTGCGCACCCGGGCCAATGCCGCGTCCACGAAGTCATGGCCCCGGGCAACGATCCCGCGCGTCACAACCACCCGGCCGCGCAGAGTCTCGCCCTGCCATTCGGTCTGCCCAAGGGCTGCCCGGAAGGCGTCGTTCTGCGCCCCGATGATCTGCGCCTCGGCTATGGCAGCCTCGTAGCGGTCGAGATCGAAGACCGGCCCCGCGCAATGGCGGCAAGCGTCTGGACGGATGCCTGCCGTGATCTGGGTGGCCTCGCAGGAGATGCATTGATAGCGCGTCATGAGAAAACCCTCCTTATGATCTGGCGATCCCCTCACGGCCTTGCTCTTCTTCAAGAATGGGAGCGGGCCAGGAAGGCGAGCCGCGCCCCCGGCGCGTCTCACCTTCCTGGGCTGCCTCCCGGCGAGGGCGGGAGGGGGGCCCGGCAACTGGAAAATCAAGCCCCAAGGGTCGGGGGCCCCGTCTGCACAAGCCGCCACCTGGCGGCGCGGAAGATGGGGGTGCCCCCTTGAGGCGCCGTATTTTGTGGTTGCCGGGGGAACCGGCGGTTCCCCTCTTCCTTCCCTTCCGACACCGGTGCGGGTCCGGCGCTGCGCCATCCTGCAGGGGGCGTTCGGCTTGTNCCAGGCGCTATGCTGTCCTGCAGGGGGCGTTCGGCTTGTCCGAATCCCCCCTGCACCGCGCTGCAGTCTCCGCCTCGCCCTTTGCCTGACCCCGACCGACCAGGCGACAGCTGCCGGCCGTGACGGCCGATGGTTGCCTGGTGGAGGAAAGATGTGGGGAAGCGGCGCTTACGCGCCGCCCTCGATCTTCATGACCGGGATGCCCAGCTTGCGGGCCTTGTCAGCCAGGTTCTCCTGGATGCCGGTGCCGGGGAAGACCAGGACACCGACCGGCAGGACGTCGAGCAGCGCGTCATTGCGCTTGAAGGGTGCGGCCTTGCCGTGCTTCGTCCAGTCGGGGCGGAAGGCGATCTGCGGCACCTTGCGGTGATCGGCCCAGCGGGAGGCAATGAGTTCCGCGCCCTTGGGTGAGCCGCCATGCAGGAGCACCATGTCGGGGTGCTTGGCATGGACCTGATCGAGCCTGGCCCAGATCAGCCGGTGATCGTTGAAGTCCGCGCCGCCGGTCAGCGCCACCTTTGGCCCGGCAGGCAGCATCACCTCCGTCTCGGCCCGACGCTTGGCGGCCAGAAAGTCGCGGCTGTCGATCATCGCCGCCGTGAGATGGCGATGGCTGACCATCGAGCCCGTGCGTGGCCGCCAGGCACTGCCGGTGTGATGCTCGAAGGCCTCGGTGGCAAGGTCGCGGAAGAGCTCCATGCCGTCGCGCCGCTCAATCAGGGTCTGCCCTTCCGCAACGAGGCGTTCGAGCTCAACCGACTTCACCTCGCTGCCGTCCTGCTCGCGCTGCAGCCGGCGCTGCGCCAGTTCGTTGCTGTCGAGCTCGCGCTCGACGCGGGCCGCGGCACGGTGGAAGAGATTGGCGGTGCCCCAGAGCAGTTCCTCGAGATCGGGCTCGAGCCGGGTGTCACTGAGGCTCGCCACCAGGGCGTCGAAGATGTCGGACACGGCGGTGGAGACGGTGTCCGCCTCCGGAAGCGGCCGGGGATCGGGCTCGTCCTGAAAGGGACGCCAGCCGTAAAGCTGAAGTTCGGTCAGGACATGGTCGGTCTGGGAGGCGGTGTGGACCGGCTCGGACGTCTGGTCGTCAAGGTCCTGGGTCATCGCGTTCTCCTTCGATGGGGCGGGGCGCGCGTTTCTCGCGGCCTTCGCGGGCATCGCAGCGCACGGGCGGGACGGACGGGCAGCCCTCGCGCCTCGCGAGGGCCTTGATGGCCAAGGCCGGCTATTTTGCCTCGCGATGCAAAGCGTCCGCAGGACGCGGCGGAAAATAGTCGGCCGCCGCCATTGCCGGGCCGATCCGGCTGTGCGCCGATTGCCCTCCTCGAAGGCCCGGAACGCGGATCTCCGCGCCTGAAGGAGAGGTGACCGGGACAGGGAGCGACCTGGCCAAGAGGCAAAGACTGGCACCGCTGACTCCCCGGCCTGCCCTCACCCCGGCAGGAAGCGGCGCCGGTCGTCGGGATGAAGCACATCCTTCAGCGCCGCGCTCAGGGCAGCAGCGCCACGATGCCGTAGGTCGTCATTGAAGTCGCCCGCCACGGGCACAAGGGCAATCGCCTCGATGCCGAGGCTGGCCGCTCGGGTCAGAAGGCTGTCATGCGCTCTGTCGCCGGCGGGGTCACGGTCGCACAGGACATAAAGGCGGCGCAACGTGGGAGGGAAGAGCACGGCGGCAAGATGGGCGGCCGAGAGGGCTGCCAGCATCGGCATGCCAGGCAGCACCTGGCGCGGCGACAGCACAGTCTCGATGCCCTCGCCCACCGCCAGCACATCATCGGCCACCCCGAAGCGGACGCCGTGGCCGAGAAGCTCCCCCATGGCCCGGCGCGGCGTGGCGATCGGGGCCTTGTCCAACCCATCGGCGGCAAGCCAGGTGCGATGCGCGCCGGTCTGGCGGCCAGAAAGGTCGGTGACAGCGGCAATCATCGCCGGACGGGTCTCCGTTGGCCCATGCCCGTCCGGGCGGTAGTAGCACCGGGGGTGGAAGCGCAGCGCGGCCATGGAGGAAAGGCAGGTGATTGCCCTTCTGGCCAGATAGGTTGCCGCGAGCGTGCCGCCGATCGGCTCGGCTATGGCGAAGAGCCGCCGTGCCGCCTGCCGCGAGCCGGGTGCCCTGCGGGATGTCCCGCCACCTGCTGTCTGGACCGAGGCCGGATCGGGATGGGGAAGCGCAAGAAACCGGCGTGCCTCGGCAGCCACATCCTTGAAGTCGAGAAGGCCCGTCGCTGCGCGGATGAGGTCGAGCAGATCGCCGTGTTCGCCGGTGGCGGCATCAGACCAGCGGCCCGCGGCACCCCCGCCGGTTTCCGGGCCTGCCAAACGCACGAACATCGAGCGGCCGGGAGTGTTTCTCACATCGNCGCCAGACGCACGAACATCGAACGGCCGGGAGTGTTTCTCACATCGNGTCTTTCGACCAGAGGACAGGTAATGGCGGCAGACCGCCNACACGATTGCCGGACGACAGGTAATGGCGGCAGACCGCCTCGGCCTCCCGGCCAAGACGGATTGCCAGATCGGACGCGTCACGATGGGGCATCAGAGGATCTCCTGTGTGCTGGGGCATCTGCCGCCTCCGGGGTCCGGACCGCGGACCCTCGGTCGCGGCGTTTTCCCGGGGGCAGAAAGCACGAATTCGCGGCACTCTCTCGACCGCATCGGCTCACCCTCCTGCCCCGACCCCCCTCTGTCTTTGCCGACTGTCTCCATCACCGCACCACGGCCGGGCAGCACACCCTCATAGCCTTCCGTGATGGCCATCCCCTGGTCTGCTGGCGGAAGCAGGGTCTTGGGCTTCAAGGGCACAGGTCGGCGACAAGTACCTGCAGTCATGTGACGAGGCGGCGTCCACCGTGACAGCGGATGCCTCCGTGCGCACAGCGCGCAAGGTGGTCAGACGGAAGCGTTGGTATGACCCTCAGCGCTTTTTTGACGGGTGCACCATGCGCGTCGACTTGCGGCCGTAGTTCTTCACCGTCTCGCGCAAGGTCGCAATCTGGTCATCAATGGTGGGTGTGGACCGCAGACGCTCGATCTCGTTTTGGAGAGCCAGGCGCATGGCTTCCGTCTTGTTGACACCGAGCATGTCCGCCAGGGTTTGCGCCAGGTCATCCAGGCGTTCATCGCGGGTTGCGCGTTCATCCATCGTGGGGTCCGCCTTGCATGCACGGCCATGACCATCCGGTAACCCTAAGCTGGGCTGCTCGGCAAGACAGCACGAGATTGCTGCCAAGCCGCTCCACAAGGGCCGTTTTGGTAGCCACGCGCCTGCTGATCGGACCGCCTTCTGCCAAGGATAACGACCTGATGCGCATCTTCTCCTCGGCCCTAGATCCCGGCGCGTGTCCAGGAGGCAGGCTTCTCTCGCTTGCCGTCTGAGCCGCCCTCCAGCGGCGCCATGGCGGAAGCCAGCATGAAACAAGCGCCCCGCGAAAAGGCAGGGCGCTTGCAAGGCTCAGTCGATGGCCTGGAAAATCTCGCGGGCCTCGGGATGATCCGCGGCATGGGCATAAAGGCGGGCAAAGCCCTCCGAGAGTTCCGGGGCGTCGTGGCGGAAAGACAGGTGCGAGAAGGCAAAGAGCGTGGCGATGATGCCGGCAGCATCGGCCGAAACGACGCCTTCGTAGCCGTTGCCGTCCCAGACGAGATGGAAGCGGGGCTTGCAGGTCGGGGCGAGATAAAGGGGCTCGCCTGCCAACTCAAGGAAGTCCCACATGCCGCCGGTGTAGTCTGTCGGGCTCAGCCTTTCCATGAAGCCGAAGACGGTGTGCTCGCCGACAAGAAGAAGGCGGGCGCCGAACAGCCGGGGCAGAAAGCCCATGCGGCGCTCCTCGGGAACGGGCATGGCAGAGGAGAATGAGGGTGCGGTGAGGGTCATGGCGGAGATCTCC
>NZ_NWMQ01000091.1:0-5209 GCF_002901215.1 Paracoccus sp. SY
GACTTGACCTGATCAGCCAGCACAGCACTTCCGCGCGCGTCGTCGATCGGCACCTCGAACGGATAGCCTTTGCGCTTCGTGGTCAGCGGGCAACACAGCATCAGGCCGATGCGATTGTAGGCTTTGGGCGACAGAACAACGGCGGGACGATGCCCGGCTTGCTCATGCCCGGCATGTGGCGAGAACTCCAACCAGACGATCTCGCCGGCTTCAGGGACATACTCCCCCATCAGAAAGCTTCATTGCCGATTGGCGCCCCAAAATCGACCTCATCATGAATGTTCTCAGGCGTAATTCCGGCGAGCAAATCGGCAAGATCATACTCCTCGCGCTTGATGGGCTCGATAACGACGCGTCCGTTGTCCTCTCGCACGTCAACGGCCTGATCCAGGTGCAAGCCGGCCGCGGCCATGACAGATGCAGGAATACGTACTGAAGCGCTGTTGCCCCATTTCTTTACTACGGCACGCATTAAGGTCTCCGGTTGATACTCTGTCGATACTAACCTGCTTGAGATATTGTAGCAACAGTGTATCGACTTTGTGATCTCTTGGTTGTCCGCAAGGGGATGGCTCAACGTACACCAAATCTGCCGCAAAGGGTTAGACGGGCTATGCAGCAGGATAATGGGTGAACACTTCACTCGTGCCATCCTTGCGGACCAGCAGGACATCATAGGCGTCCCGTTTGCTTTCCGGTCCCATGCCAGGGCTGCCATAGGGCATGCCCGGCACGGTGATGCCGCGGGCGTCAGGCCGCTCCTGCAGAAGCTTGCGGATATCGGCAGCCGGAACATGACCCTCGATAAAATAGCCGTCCAACGAACCGGTATGGCAAGACGAGAGTTCGACAGGCACGCCCAGATCCGCCTTGTGCTGCATAAGAAGCGCGCCGAAACGCTCTTCATGTGTCACCTCGAAGCCGCTTTCCTGCAGGTAGCGGGTCCATTGCTTGCAGCACTCGCAGCCGGTGCCTTCGACCACATGGATGGTGGTTGCGGTTCCGGACAGGGCAAGGCGCGGCATGGCACTCGCGGCAGCAGCGCACAGCAGGGTGCGGCGGGTCAGTCTGGTCATCGTTTATCCCTCTTGCTTCAGCGCCTGCCTGATCTTCGGCACGGCAGCTTGCGGATTTTCATGCAGGTCAATGATCCTCGACAAGCGCCCGTCCGCCCCGAACACGAACACGCCGGAGGTGTGATCCATCGTGTAATTGCCGTCGTCTCGGGGGACGCGCCGGTAAGTCACCCCGAAATCCTCCGCCGCGCGGGCCACCTCGGCAGGCGTGCCGGTCAGGCCAGTGATGCGCGGATCGAAGTTCGACAGGTAGTCGGCTAGGACCTCAGGAGTGTCGCGCTCCGGATCAACTGTAAAAAGGTTGACGGCAAGCCGGTCGGCATCAGGCCCCAGCTCTTCCAGCCAGTCGGTGATGTTTAGAAGCGTCATGGGACAGACATCGGGGCACCAGGTGAAGCCGAAAAAGACCAAGTTCGCCTGTCCCAGCCAGTCCTGCGGCTCGACCTGCTCGCCCTCGTGGCTGGTGAGTTGCCACGTCATGGCGCTCAGATCGGCGGCGCGTATCCGGGCGGCAGACACTGCCTTCTCCTCCTGCCACGGGAGATCGCCGCTCTGCCAGGCACCGAATGTCAGCATGAAGCCGAAGGCCGCAAGGAGGCCGGCACTGCCAAGGATCAGGGTGCGACGCCGCATGCCGCCTCTCGTGCCCGGATCGGCAGGATTTCAGTGTCGATCAAGACCTCCCCCGCCCTCTCGAACTGCAGCGTCATAGGGAAGCTTTCGCCTTCCTTCAGCTCCTCTTCGAGATCCATGAGCATGCCGTGATAGCCGCCCGGTGCCAGGCTGACGGTTTCTCCTGCGGGAATGTCGATGGCGGCCGCATGGGGCATGCTGGCCACGCCATCCGTCATCACAGTCTCATGGAGCATGGGCATGCCTGCCACGGGGGTTTCGATCCCGGTCAGGCGGTCGTTCGTGCTGCCGTTGTTCTGGATCGTGACGTAGAACACCGCGGGACGCGCGGTTCCGATGGTGGCGCGGGACCAGGCCGCGCTGACGGAGAGATCGCCCTGGGAAACCTTGGCGCAGTCGGCAAAAGCGAGGACGGGCAGCAAGGTTGCAAGCCCCAATCCGGTGATGAGCGATTTCATCATGTTACAGGCGTTCCTTGAGATCAGCGGTGATGTCGTCGGCGGGGGTTCCATACTCGAACTGGCGCAACCAATCGCCTTGAGGCCCGATCAGGTAAAGGCTGGAGCTATGCGACATAGTGTAGCCCCCTGGCGCTGACGCCGCCTTTTCCGGATCGGCAAAGACCTTGAAGCTCTCCACGGCGGCGCGGGTCTGGGCCTCATCGCCTGCAAGCCCAAGAATGGCAGGATGAAAGGCCGCCAGATACTCGTCCAGGCCGCTTTCACGATCCCGGACCGGATCGACCGAGATGAACACCGGCTGCACGTCCTTGGCCTCTGGTCCCAGGTCATCCATGACTTGGGCCACTTCCGACATGGTGGTTGGGCAGATGTCCGGGCAGTTGGTGAAGCCGAAAAAGACAAGGACATGCTTGCCCCGGAACTCCTCAGCCGTGCGGATGGTCCCCGTTTCATCCGGCAGGGAAAACTCCGGCCGGAAAGCCGCCACCTGCTCCTGCCTGTCGGTGCGCCAGAACAGCACGCCAACAACGGCAAGAGACTCAATGACGGCGATCCAAAGGGCGATCCTGATTGTCTTCAGCATGTCTGACAGTCCACGGCTTTTTGCGCTTGCGCCGTAGCACCTCTAGCCACATGAGGTTCAAGGGCTTTGTGCAGGCTCACGGCTTTGTCAAATCTCGGGCTTCTGTTGTTCCTCCGGACGGGAGGCTGGATCCTCGTCGGAGCCAGCGGGGAACCTGTGCGCTCCATCTGCAGTATTCGGCCCCGTGGACGGCAAGCAGGATGCGCTCCTCTGCCCGGATCTGAACCGAGGCTGAGGTGACAAAGACAAGAACTGCCACGAGCGTCAGCACGGACGGGATCGCCAGGGCCAGGCCTGTCAGCAGCAGCGCTTGACCCACAAAGGTCGGATTGCGGCTGAGGCGGAAAAGGCCACCGGTGACTAGGCTGCCGCTTTCCCCTTCAAGAACACCGACACGCCAGGACGCACCCATGGACATCTGTGCCGCGAAGGCAAGCATCGCCCCTGCCACCGCGAGAAGCACGCCCGCGATCCCTAGCATCTGATACGGCTCCTCAGCCCAGAGCGGATCCAGCCGGCGTAGTGCCGGAAAGACCAGCCAGATAAGCGGTCCGAGAAGCGCCAGTGCGAAGGCCAGGCGAAAGCCAAACGCGGCAAGGCGTTCGGTCCCACGCGTTCGTCCGAACAGCCAGACCGGTTGTCCTGCGATGCGGCCGGCCTCGGCCGTGCCCCAGGCGAAGGCTCCCAGATACAGTGCCATGATGCCGAGAGCGATCCAGCCAGCCTGTCCCGGCATCTCACGCCTCTTTGGTGGGATCGAAGCCCAGCAGGCGCAGGGCATTGAGGGTGACCAGAACCGTGGCCCCGGTATCGGCCAGGATGGCGATCCAGAGGCCGGTGATGCCGAGGATCGAGGTCACGAGGAATACCGCCTTGAGCCCAAGCGCCAGTGTCACGTTCTGCCGGATGTTGCCCATCGTTGCACGTGACAGCCGGATCAGGGCCGGGGCATCGGTGACGCGATCCCGCAGGATTGCCCCGTCGGCCGTCTCCAGCGCCACATCGGTGCCTGATCCCATCGCCACGCCGACCCTTGCCTCCTTCAAGGCAGGAGCGTCGTTGATGCCATCGCCGATCATCATGACGCTGCCCTGGCGGTTCAAATCACGGATCGCGGTCAGCTTGTCTTCGGGCAGCATGCCCGCGCGGAAGTCGATGCCGAGGTTTTCAGCAATGGCCGCTGCGGTGCGGGGATTGTCTCCGGTCAGCATCGTTGCGCTGACGCCCAAGGCGCTCAACTGTCGAACGGCCTTGGCCGCATCGTCGCGGGGCTCGTCCCGTATCGCGATCAGCCCGAGGGGCTGTCCAGCCCGGAACACGGCCACAACGGTCTTGCCTTCCTCTTCCAGCACAGTCGCGCGCTGCACGGCAGCCGCGTCGATCCCGCCGATTTCCGCAGCATGGGACAGCGAAGACACCCACGCCTTTGTCTCGCCCACGATGGCTTCGACGCCTCGTCCCGCGAGAGCGCGGGCATCACGCGCAGCCGGGATCGACACCTCGGCTGCCTTGGCTCGGCGCAGGATCGCCTGCGCAAGCGGATGGTTCGAGCCGGCCTCCACGCCAGCCGCAACGGCCAGAAGCTCGGCTTCGCTCACGCCAGAAGCAGGGATCAGATCGGTCACGACCGGCTTGCCCCGCGTCAGAGTGCCGGTCTTGTCAAAGGCGACATGCGTGGTCTTTGCCGCCGCTTCGATCACCGCGCCGCCCTTCATCAGCAATCCACGTTTCGCCCCCGAGGACAGCGCCGAGGCAATAGAGGCCGGCACCGAGATCACCAGGGCGCAAGGGCAGCCGATCAGCAGCAATGCCAGTCCACGATAGATCCAGGTGCTCCAATCCTGACCAAAGGCCAGCGGCGGAACCACGACCACCAGTGCCGAGAGCGCAATGACCGCGGGCATGTAGACCCGCGAGAAACGGTCGATGAAGCGTTCCGTGGGTGCGCGGGCCTCCTCGGCCTCTTCCACCAGGCGGATGATGCGGGCGATGGTGTTGTCTGATGGTTCCGTTGTCACGCGTATGCGCAGCGCGGCCTCGGTATTGATGGAGCCGGCAAAAACCCTGTCACCCACGCTTCGGGTCACCGGCACGCTTTCGCCAGTGACTGGGCTTTCGTCGATGCCGCTCGTGCCCTCGATGATGTCGCCATCCGCAGGAATGCGGTCGCCGGGACGGACAAGAACGCTCTGCCCGATCTCCAGCCTGTCCGCCGGAACGGTCCGGGTCTGACCGCCGACGTCCAGCAGCGCGGTCTTAGGGACAAGATTTGCCAGGGCACGGATGCCTTGGCGCGCCTTCCCTGCAGCAACCCCCTCAAGGACCTCGCCCACGGCAAACAGGAAGATGACCAGGGCTGCTTCTTCCGCAGCGCCGATGAGCAGCGCACCGATAGCAGCAATGGTCATCAGCCCCTCGATGGTGAAGGGTTGGCCCATGCGCAGCGCCTCGAAGGC
>NZ_NWMQ01000092.1:0-5013 GCF_002901215.1 Paracoccus sp. SY
GCGGTCAAAAATCGAGGTGCCCAATAGATAGTTGATTTTTAAGACAGGTTAGAGGCCCCCTGCCTGACTGGCCTGTGGCTGCCCTTCGGGCAGATGGTCAGGCAAACCCGGCTGACACCCCTTGCAGCAAGCTGCAAAGAACCCTGTCAGCCTACGCCAGCACTACCAGCACTAGGTTGAAAGCTATTGGCTGGTGAGCAGAAAGAAGGCCGGAGGAACACTGTACCGGCCAAAACAAGCCGCAGCACCTCGCAGAGAGCTGCCAGCAGGCCTTATGCTGTCCTGCTGTTTTGGTGGGGGTCATGCCGGAACGCCTTGCGCCCGTCAGCGGCCCGCACAGCGGCCCGTAGGATAAGGCAGGGCAGCAGAGCGACCGCAGGTGCGGCTGCGCCGCCGCCAGACGCCCGCAGAAGAGCCAGGCCAGCCAGTGGCCAGCACCGGCAACAAGGGCAGAAAGTGTAACGCTGCCAAATTTCATATCCTGCTACAGTCCGCCCGAACTGTCAGATTGGCAGGAAATCAAACCGCAGAATAAGGCGAATTTTGTCATTTTTTGGGCATTACGGACAAAGCAGAAAGCACACATGGACACCAATGCAAAAACGCCGAACGGCCTTCAGTTCTCTGCCTACCAACGGCGAAACCTCAAAAAAGAGATACCAGTGAAAGCAGCTGGTCTGTTCGTTTCGAGAAAAGGAAAGATGACAGTTGTCGGAACAGTAGGTGAAGATCGCGGAACTTCTCTGAAGATAGAAATTACCTTGGAAGAAGTTCTTGCATGGCTTCCAGCTCTTGCAGAGCGGGCCAAAGCCTATGCAGTGGAGAAAGACACGGACAGGCAGAAGAAACGTAAGCGTCCGGTCTGACCGCTACCCGTTCCAGTGCCATGGCAGCAGCTCATCGACCTTGGTGATCTTGTAATCCGAGATACGCGCAAGGGTGTCGGCGAGCCAAGCCTGTGGGTCGACGCCATTTAGCTTGGCTGTTTCAATCAGGGTTGTATGCGATGGCTGCGGCCTTGCCGCCTGCCTCGGAGCCGACGAAGAGGTAGTTTTTCCTGCCGAGGGCGACGCTGCGCATGCCACGTTCGGCGGCATTGTTGTCCAACTCCAGGATCCCGTGTTCCAAGTAGGAGCGCGTTCGCTCCATGCGAGCCAGGGCATAGCGTATGGCAGACGCGAGTGGTGATTTTCCCGAGATCTTGGTCAACTGCGCGGCCAGCCATTGTTCGAGTTCATCGAAGACCGGGGCAGCATGAGCCCGTCGGAGTTCTGCGCGACGATCTGGCGGGGACCCTCTGGCTTCGTTCTCGACAGCGTAGGGTTGGGCGATCCGGCCAATGGCCTCTTCGGAAATAGGTGAGCCCTGTGATCGGTGGATGTCGACGAACTTGCGCCGCACATGGGCCATGCAGGCATCTCCTCCCCCCGCATCGACCTTGATCGTGCCAGGAACTCTGAAGCAGCGCTCCTCATCTGTCCCTCCTCTCAGAAAATCCGAGGGGGTCAGTTCTAGGATTCGTCAGGGGGTTTGTCAGTTCGGGTGACACTACAGCCACTTTCGCCTTGAATGCCGGGCTGTGGCACCTCGCGCGGTCGTCTTGTCATGGTCTTCTCCTCACTCGCAGCATCATGCTGCCGTTGCGCGGAAAATCCACTTATCCCGGCTGTTCAGATTTCTCGAACCACCTCTAAGCACAATGCCTAGCTCTACTTACACCTCTACAGAGCAACATTTTTTAACCTCATCTTAACTTTAATATGCGGAAATTAAGACAAGAGACACGCATCAATCCAGGTATCGAATCAGGCGAAACTATATGAATCAGCCCTTTATCATTGCAGCGGTCATTGCAGCAACAATCGCCGGAGACTACGTCCTGAAGCTTGCTTCCAATAAGGAGAATTTCTTCTCTCCTCACTTGCTTGTCGGAGTGATCCTTTATGCTCTTCCAGCATTTGGTTGGATGCATCTGATGAAAACCCAATCGCTTGCGCAAATCGGCATTGTCTATAGCACAGGCACTATTCTGGCGCTTTTCCTGATGAGCCTGCTCGTCTTCCGCGAGGCTCTCACTGCACGCGACTTCATCGCAGGTCTTTTCGCCCTGTGCGCTATTCTTGCTTATAAGGACTGAAAGACTGATGCTTCTTATCCCATACTACATCGCCCGAAGCGACATCCATGGGATGGGAGTTTTTTCTGCAGTAGATCTCCGTGTCGGCGACCTGGTGTGGCGTTATAACCCAAAGTGGGATCTTATTATCACCCTTGATGAGTTCAGGAGCCTGACTTGTCAACGTAGAAAAGACGTGATCAATCACGCTCAGTGGTACCCTGACAAAAAACATTTCGTGCTCGGAAGTGACGGCGATTACTTCATGAATCACGCCGACGATCCAACGTTAAGTGATCATGGCGACACAATGATGGCTGCCCGCAACTTGAAAAAAGGGACTGAACTCACCTGCGATTATCGTGTCGTTCACGTGCTCGGATTTCAACCCATCCGGGAACATGGATTGGTATTAGAGGAGTACATGTCGTGACTTCGCAGCCAAAATCCTACCACTTACCGAGACAGATTCTATTCTTTATGCTGATCGGTGTCATCATCTTTTCTGGAAGTGGCTTTTATACTTTCCAGCAAATTGCTTCTCGTCTTGATGCTGGGGCTGCCTCTAACAGTCGCGACAGAGTCAAAGAGGGCTTAGCGTCTCTCCAAACCCATGTGCGCCTTTTCTCTAAAGACTACAACAATTGGACCGATGTCTATGCTGCCGCATGGCGAGGTGATATTGAATTTATTGCAAACAACTATGGGATAACGGCTAACCAAGGTGAAATCTTTGAGCTTGCCATGATGTTTGGTGGTCCTTTTAGACGTCCTGTATCATGGATTGAGAATGGCAGCCGCAGCCCAGGAGGTCTGATTTTCTCCGTCGAAACAATTTCTTCTGCGCTAATGGCCTTAGAGGACCAAGATGAAACTCGGCCATCAGTAGATTTCTTCGCTGTAGAAGGCGGGAGAGCGGTAATAATGACCGCTTCTTATTTGCTTCCGGACCCAGACCAGATTGTTACCCGCGACACTGTCAAGGCGTCTGCAGTGACAATAATCGGCCGCCATCTCTCTAGCCGGGACTTGGCTGTAATAGAGCAGGATGCCGGCATCAGTGACCTCCAGATTACTACCGGCCCGAAGCCGGGATACCTTTCAATGCCGCTGACAGATGTTACTGGCAGAGACACTCTGCACCTCATATGGAAAGCCGCTCGGCCTGGCATGGCTTTGGTGGAGCAATTGGCTCCTGTTATAGCAATTGTGGCTGCGGCCTTTGTGGCACTGGCTACTTTGGCAACCTGGCTGGTCCTCAGGAATGCAAGACAACTCATCCTGCGGGAGGTGGAAGCAAGAGAGCTCGCCCGGACGGATGCTCTTACGGGGTTGCCTAACCGGTTAGCATTCAATGAAGCGGTTCAAGTCGAACCAACTACTGTTGCGAGCGAGTTTGCGCTTGTCATGATGGACCTCGACCGGCTCAAGCAAACCAATGACGTATTGGGTCATGCTGTCGGCGACTGCGTCCTTCGTGATTTCTCGGAAAGGCTTCAGCTGTGCGCAGATGCCGAGACCTTCGTTGCACGCCTTGGGGGTGATGAGTTCTGTGCCATTGTTCGGGGCTCCGGAGCTGCGGAACGAGCACAGGCGTTCCTCGCAGTTCTTGAAGTGCGCTGCTCCAAGCCGGTGAAAGTTCGTGGCGAAAGCGTTCATCTCAGCTTCTCGGCAGGCATCGCCGCACATGTTCTTAGCGAACACGTCGACGAAACCCTTCGAAAGGCTGATCTGGCGCTTCGGCGCGGAAAATCGGCTCTGGAAGAGCGCATCGGCATCTATGACGTCGACATGGATCTTGCGGACAAATCGACCCTTCTTCTTGAGCAAGGGTTGCGGGCAGCTCTACGCAATCCGGACGAGTTCCGTGTCGTTTACCAGCCAATCATACCTGCCAACCACAACGGGGCATTGCGAGTAGAGGCTCTTGCACGCTGGACCAACCCGATCCTTGGTGCTGTCGGTCCGGATCAGTTTATCCGGGTCGCGGAACGGACAGGGCTGATCTCGGAGCTGGGATGGATCATTATCGATAAGGTTCTGGCGGATCTCGCAACCACTCAGACAGTCTGTGCGAGCATAAACATCTCACCGCTGCAGCTCATGAAGCCGGACTTTGTATCAGACCTTCTCCTACGCTTGAACCGCGCAGGTATAGAAACTGCGAGGATTCAGATCGAGCTTACAGAAAATGTCATGATCCGAGATCAGCAAGCGATCCTTGACCGCATTAGGGAAATCCGATCAGCCGGAGTCAAAGTTGCTCTTGATGATTTTGGGACAGGGTTCTCAGCGATCAGCTACCTCACTGCAACGGAATTTGACTCTATAAAGATCGATGGAAGCCTGCTTCGATCTGCTGGCGATAGTCAAAGTAGAGAAGATTTCTTTTACTCAGTAGTTTCTTTGAGCCGTGCAGTCTGTAGAGATGTGGTGGTTGAGGGCATAGAGACACAAGAGCAGGCTCAAATGGCAAAAAACTCTGGCGCAGATGCATTCCAAGGATACCTTTATGGAATACCTAGTGCCTTCGATATTGCATGCGGGCTACATTCATCTCCAGATTTAAACGCAAGATCCGCAATTTCAGGCAAGGCTGACAATTTACCCAATCTTATTCAATGGAGTGAAACGCGTTTCCAGAATAATGCTACGATACTAAAATTACCGCTAGTAATGCATCCAGCAGCTTCTAAGTCTTGATAAGGCGTGCCAAGTCTGGCGGCAAGGTCAGATCACAATCACCGCAACCTTACCTCCATAAGATTAAAATATTTCTAACGCTCGCCAGCATGTGCGGCATCAAAACGCCCCACCAAAGGCGGGGCGTCTTTCGCAAGGTGCTGCTGTTTGTGAGGCCCGATCAGGCCGCTTTCTTCTTGCGCCGACGAAGGCCA
>NZ_NWMQ01000093.1:0-5005 GCF_002901215.1 Paracoccus sp. SY
TCCATGACATCGCCGCTGTCTTCTGAAACAGTCAGGACGATCACCTTGGTTGGAAACTGCATCCTGGCCGTTTCCTCAAGCGCGACGAGGCCCAAACCAGGAATGTTGAGGTCAAGCAGCAGAACGTCCGGGATCAAGGCTCGAACAAGGTCGACAGCCTCGGCGGCAGTGGCGCCTTCGCCCACCACCGTGATGTCGTTGTCGGCGGCGCCGATGGCATGAATGATGCCTTCCCGCACAAGGGGATGATCATCGACGACAGCGACCCTTATCATATGGGGCATTGGACACCTCAGACATCTGTTGGAAAATGGCCGGTCAAGGTCACGTCCTTGCCCGGAACGTTGTCGACGGAAAGATTGCCGCCAAGGCTGATGATGTGCTTGCACAGCCGTGCCTGGAACATCGCCAGCAGCGATGTCGTATTATAGTAAAGTTCGGCGACGGCACGGATGGTTCCTTCGGCATTGCGGCGGAGCGGGAGGTAAACCTCCAGCATCTTCTGGCCCGGGCAACTCTCCTGGTCGCCTGATCCGTTCTCGAATTTGACGCCTACCGTGCCGCCAACTGCCTTGGTCGATCCCTCGGTTACAGGAAGCTGCTCCGAGATCAGACTGGGGTCGGTATCGAAATCAATTCGACCCTTCGAGGTCCATACCTTGGCCTCGACCAAGTTCAAATCCGTTACCGGAAATGCAATTTCCCGACCCATGCCTTCGACAGTAGCGGCCGAGAAGCTGCCACTGCGTTCCAATTTAGGAAGATAATCCCAGAAAGACTGTCTGAAATAAACGCTGGAGCGGTTGCCAATATCTTCCTTGATGGTCGCTTCGAAGCGCAGCTGTGTCCACTGCCCCAGGAGCGCCATGCTTGGTATCAAAAGAACTGCACATATGATGTGGAATTGCCGGGAGAGAGTTAGCGATGACCACCAAAGGACTGCACTGGAACTGCCCATCGACTAACCAGGATCCACTTACAACTTCTGACTGGGACAATAGACCAAGCCAAATCGAACTCAAAACCCAAACTTTATTGTCTAAGGAAAATTGACAACTAGGAACGGTGCGAATTGCTAAATATTAATTTCGTGTTAAGGTTGCATCGGCGCCCTGGTTTCCTTTAAAACGACCTCCAGTAACAGTTCAGGAGAAAAGATTTGCTCATTTGATCAAACCTTTGTAAGAATTTTCCGTTTTTCCCTACAATTTATAAGCGAAGGTCTTAAGACCAAATACTGAATATCTCATGGACTTATGTGGTCCTTGTCATGCAAGCGCAATGATTTTAACGCTGCTCTTCAGGGAAGAACACTTCATCAACATCAAGGATATTTCGGTCCGAACGGGCCGTCCGGAGGGTGCTGTCGGGCGCCACCACGCTTGCGCTTGAGGACAGCGGCCACTGATCCCTGCTGCCATGACGTGCTTCCCAACTCGGTTCAGGGAAGGGTAGAGCCATGTCAACGAGTTTCCATGTCAACGCTCACGATCTTCAGTTCATCCTGAAGCAGATCAAGGTTGCCGAGCTTCATGCCGGGGGCATGACGACCATCGAGGCCATCCAGCAGGTTTATGGCGTGTCCGCCCAGGACGCCGCTCTGATGCCCGCAGGCCTTCGCACGGTTGATGGCCGCGACAACAATCTGCTGCCGGGGCAAGAAGACCTGGGAGCGAGTGGTACCCCATTTCCGCGCCTGACAGACCCGGTCTACAGCAATGACCAGGACGGCGACAGCATTCCGATCGGCGCACCAGGCACACCGGACCTGACAAACACCAACTATGGTCAAAGTGGCAATGTCGTGGATGCGGATCCACGAACGATTTCCAACCTGATCGTGGACCAGACAGCCGGCAACCCGGCGGCGGTCTATGCGGCGCTGAAGGTGTTAGGCATCACCGGGACCGAGGCCACGGATGCGGTGAATTCGATCACTTCGGCTCATCATGCGACGTTGACAGCGGCTTCGGTCAACAACACCGCCAGCGTGGCAGTGGTCACGGCGCAGAACAATCTTTTGGCTGCGACAACGGCCCACAGTGCAGCAACCACGGCGGATGCCGCAGCCGACTTAGCCGTCACCACCCTGTCCAGTGCGACAACCCAGGCGAACGAAGCCGTGGATGCCGCTCAGGCGGCTCTGGCCGCTGTGAATGCCCTGGTCGTGGCGATCCTGGCAAACCCCGCTGACCCGAACATCCCGACGCTCTACCAGGCGGCCGTGGACGCCGCCTCTGCCGCCGCCACCCAGGCGTCCGACGTCGTCACTGTGCTGGGCAGCGATGCATCCCAGGAGGCGCTTGATACGCAAAGTGCAGCGCAAGATCTGCTGACTGCCCTCGACACACTGGACGATAACGGCTCTGTCGATGGGACCGACCTGAGTGCAGTCACCAACGCAGCGACTGCCTATAACCCGATTGCGGCAAACGGCGGCACGGCGCAGGACAGCGCAGACGCCCTGGCCGTGGCCACGGCCGAAGCCCAGGCCGAGGCGGCAGAGACTCAGGCGGCCGTGGACCAGACCACCGCAGCTCGTGACGCTGCCCAAGAAGCTTATGACACGGCAGTCGCCAATGCGGGCACGGCTGCGGGCGGCTATCAACAGGCCCAGGCATTTCTGGAAAGCCTGATGGACAAGTACGGACTGGAGGTCGGCCCGGAAGGCGGCATCCGCATCGAGAACGTCTCGCCGGATATCGGGCTGACGCCCTCGTTCAACAACCTGTTCACCATCTTCGGCCAATTCTTCGACCACGGACTGGATCTGGTTAGCAAGGGCGGCAACGGGACGGTGTACATCCCGCTGGAGGCCGACGATCCGCTGATCGCCGGAGCCGACAAGGTGTTTGGCACCGCTGACGACCTGCCGGAGCGGCTTCGGTTCATGGCGCTGACCCGCGCCACCCCGGACGGCGACTCGCATACCAACATGACCACCTCCTATGTGGACCAGAACCAGACCTATACCTCTCACGCCTCTCACCAAGCTTTCCTGCGTGAACAGGTACGACTGAACCTGGACCTGAATGGCGACGGTGTCGGCGACGGGTTCAAGGCCTATTCGACCGGGCGCCTCATGGACGGCCAGATGCACGGCACGATCGGAACTTGGGCGGATGTCAAGAAACAGGCTCTGGACGTTCTGGGCATTCGGTTGGAGGACACGGACGTCCACCGTGTGCCACTGCTGAAGACCGACCAGTACGGCAACCTGATCTTGGGCCCGAACGGCTATGCCCAGATGGTCATGGCGCCCGATGCCACCCACGCCCAACCCTGGTTCAAGGAAGGCACGGCTGCTGGGATCGGCACGGCAGGCAGCGTGGCGGCAGGCCCGGCCTTCCTGGACGACATCGCTCACAACGCTGTGCCGGTGGTCACTGGTGGCGTCCTGCAGCCGGACAACGACGATGAGGTGGGCTACTCGGGTGGCGTGAATACGCGTGGTCAGAACACCGCCTATGACGACGAGTTGCTGGATTCGCATTTCGTCACCGGCGATGGCCGCGGGAACGAGAATATCGGCCTGTCCGCCGTCCATTCGGTGTTCCACGCCGAACACAACCGCATCGTCGAGGAAAACAAGCACACCATCCTGAACAGCAAGGACATAGCCTTCATCAATGAATGGCTGCTGGAAGACATCACCGCGCTTCCTACCCCAGACCAAATCGACGACTTGAAATGGGACGGTGCCAGGATGTTCCAGGCGGCCCGTTTCTCGACCGAGATGCAGTATCAGCACATGGTGTTCGAGGAATTCGCCCGGCGCATCCAGCCCGCCGTCGATCCCTTCGTGTTCACCAACACCGCCGATATCGACCCCTCGATCGTGGCAGAATTTGCCCATGCGATCTACCGCTTCGGTCACTCGATGCTGACCGACACGGTGGACCGGGTGGACAACAACCTGAACCCGATCAACGCCGCAGACGGCGAACAGCTTTCGTTGATCGAGGCCTTCCTGAACCCGCAGGCCTATATGGGCACCGCGGACAACTTCAACGACATTCAAGGCGCCATCCTGCGCGGTCTGTCCGAGGACGTGGGGTCTGAGATCGACGAATTCATCGTCCCGGCGCTCCGCAGCAACCTTCTGGGGCTGCCGCTGGATTTGGCGGCGCTGAACCTCGCCCGGGCGCGCGAAACCGGCGTTCCGTCGCTGAACCAGACGCGCGATCAGCTTTATAACGACTTCGGCGTCGCGGATCTGAAGCCCTATGAAAGCTGGAGCGACTTCGCCCAGCATCTCAAGAACCCGGTGTCGCTGATCAACTTCGTGGCGGCCTATGGCTCGCACAGCTCGATCACCTCGGTGGACTCGCTGGAAGCCAAGCGCACTGCCGCCACCCTGCTGGTGTTGGGGGACACCGACCTTAACGGCAACGGCACGATCGAGGCGAATGAAAAGGCACCGTCCGACCGAATGGCGTTCCTAAACGCCACGGGCGCCTATGCCAGCAGCGCCACTGCGGCCCATGGGCGCGGCGGCCTAAACGACATCGACCTATGGGTCGGCGGTTTGGCCGAGAAGCTGAACGAATTCGGCGGGATGCTGGGATCGACGTTCAACTTCATCTTCGAATACCAGATGGAGCAGCTTCAGAACGGCGACCGGTTCTATTACCTGTCGCGCGTTCAGGGCCTGAACCTGCTGGATGCGCTGGAAGCCAACAGCTTCGCCGACATCATCATGCGCAATTCGTCGATGGGCGACAAATATGCCCCGCACATGTACGGCCACGCCTTCCTGACGCCCGACATGATCCTGGAACTGGATCGTGGCATCGCGCAGCGCGACTACCACGACGAAAGGGACGGCGAAGAGGACAGCAAGGACCCGGTGTGGGACGATCCTCTGCTGCAAAACATCGATCCCAAGGTTATTCGCCACTATAACGGCGCCACGACCGTGATCGAGAANCATCGATCCCAAGGTTATTCGCCACTATAACGGCGCCACGACCGTGATCGAGAACGGCAAGACGCATGATGTCGG
>NZ_NWMQ01000094.1:0-4922 GCF_002901215.1 Paracoccus sp. SY
ACGCTCAGTCCTTGTCCGGAGCAGCGTGTGAAAAATTAAGCCTTGCCCTCCGAATTTGGCGCTGCGGGCGCTTCCCCAGCAAGGGGGTGGGGGGCGAGAGGCGTCGGGTTGGCGTTGATGATGCGGCCGCCCCTGACGGCATCTGATATGCCAGGTGGGTCTGCATCGGTCCACAAAGGGGAGCGGTCATGTCGAAAGTTTTCACGGTCGGGTTCGATCTGGAAAAGAATGTATTCCAGATGCATGTGACCAGGCATGCCCTTGCGGATGCTGAAGTGACCTGCGGCAACTTCTTATGCTAGTGATCCGTGCCGCCTTGATCGCCTTGTTACCGTTCGTCTCACCAGGCGCGGCGGGCGCAATGTGCTTTGAGCCGTCCGAGCCATACTGCGTCAGATCCTTTAATACCTTCGAAGATCGTTATGCTTTCGATAGCTGTCTCCAGGAAATGGAGGCTTATCGCAATGGCGTGACAGCCTTCCAATCCTGCCGAGAGGATGAGATCGCAGAAATCCAAGATGAAATTCAGCGCGCCTTACGGACGTTGGAAGAAGCAGTCAAACTTTGGAACTGCCGCGCTAAAGGTGGCACGCTTTGTCCGTAACCGACAGCAAAGCCGCCGCCCCTGCTACACTCCAGGGACGCGGCTAGAAACGCGAGAAACTCTCCCGGCAGCCGAAGTCGCATTTGGGCTAGCCCGTCCCCCTAATGTCGAGATGGCGCAGACTGAAGAACAGCCATTTGATATTATAGGTGAGGCCACAAAGCCCGCTGCCCGCGCAGGACCATCTGCCAATCAAATGCTGTTCGGCATTTACGTCTTATCGTAACCGCTGGTCTTCAAGAGCCTTCAAGGAGGAGACGGCCAGGGGATCACAAGACGATACGGATGCCGGGGCAAGCGACAAGCAAGAGGGGGTGAGGCAACATGCCCCGCGACCATTGAATGCGCAGAGGCACGCGCGAACCCAGGCGGGTTGCGTTCCCTCCAAGAACGGCAAGGTTTCCCCCGCCGCCACCTTTATCCATTCAGACGTCAGCTGCGCCCAAGCGCGTCGTAATGGCTGTTGATCCTGACATCAGCCAGAGACCGCACCCTGACTGGGGTGACAACAGCAGGGTCGCCAGCGAGCCAGTCAACAGCCCGCCAGAATGCTTTTGCGAACAGACCATGCTGTGCTGCGGGACTTACCAGTGCATCTGCATTTGCAAGCGTCGGGCGTTCGTTCTGCGATGTTTTGTAAATTATGTTCATTCTGTACTCTTTCATGAGGTAAAGGCAGATACTCCTGCCTGAACCGTTAAGGTGGACAATCGCACCGTCCTCATCAGGAAGGCGGTTCTTCTTCTGGGACACGTCGCCTTCGTCGGCCATCTTCCGGGAAGCCTCGTCGTCTTGGCTATTCTGGCGGCCATCCAGGGCTTTGTCCTCGCTCTTGGGCTCGGCTCGTGCATCTTTTGGAGAGGCAGGAATTCGTACGGCCATTGTCCGGCCCTCTGTGAGGCAGGAACAGAACATTCTGTCGCACCTCTTAAAACATGGGGTGCATAAGGTCGTTTTGCATCAGTGATCCTGCCCCTAAGTGCCAAGCCCAGGGGAAGAAAGGAAAGAAGGACGAACTGCTCCGCGCCGATGTTTCGCGCATGCACTTGGTCCCCAGGTCTCCCGCCTCTGCAACTCTCTGCCTGGCCGTCAGGAGAAGCTGGCTTCTCCTCGCAGCGGCAGATGGTGAAATGGAGGCATTATCGAAAATCACCGGCAACTATGCGATGGCGTTCCGATCTTTGCTGTCTTCGCGCGACACCGGCAAAAAAGGCCCCGCCGCCGAAGGCGAGGCGTCACTCGTTATACAAACTGCATCGGTCCATTCCAGGCGTCATCACCGTCTCGGCCGCAAACCTACTCGCTCAGGCGTCGTACGTTGGCTGTGGCTTGCAGATGCACCGGCGCCAAGGCCAATCCGCCGGTATCCATGCTGCGTGTGATCATGCGGGTAGCATGCTCCATCGAACGCTCTGCCAAGCCCAGCACATCGCCCGCGCGCAAAGGGCGCGCGCCCAGTAGCAGGTCGCAGAGGTGCTGCGCCTGCTTTGTGGCGTCAGCCATCATTGCCGACCATTGCTCGACAAGGGCCTCGTTGACCTTGGCGATGGCCACAACCTTCTCATGCATCATTCCACCGAGTTCGGCATAATCCCCTTGGGCAGGGCGGCAAGCCGCCTTGCCCATGACCGTCATCCGGGCTCCGATGACGCTGCGGGAAGCGGTCATTGTTTCGTTCAGGCGCAGATGGGTGTTCATCATATTGGAACTGGCCTTTGCCAGTTCGGCCCAAGCGTTCATGGCAGCGATCATCATCAGCTTATCCTTGTTCAAGCGAGTGAGGCGGCGGCAGGGCAGAATGTCCCATTCTCGCCCCATGCTGCCGCCGGGCTGCGCAACCGTATGGTGCAGCAACCCTTCATGCGAGCGTGAGCGCTGTTACGCCGTTTCCGTGACGCGCGCCTGAAGCGGGCTCAACGCCTGCTGCGAACTCCGCTGTGCGATCTGCAGCATCGCCGTGCGGCGTTCCATCCAGTTATGCATGACACTCGTCGCAAACGCTCTCTGAGCCTCTGCGGCGGCCTTCAAGGTCCTCGATCCGATCAACTGCTGGGAAAGCTCGGCGTTGGTGCGGGCAGCCTTGCCGAACCAGTCCATCCAAGCGGAAGAGACGTCTGACAGCGCCTGCACCGAGACCGCCGACGTTGTCGAGACAACCTGCACATCCCCGGCCAGCATCCGCGCGGCGTCACGGTAGACCGTCATGGCCTCCTGGCTGTCAGAGGCCATCTGCTGGGCGCGCTCGGTCAGGCTTTCGCCGATCTGGCGCGCCTGATCCTGGGCGGCGGCCCTGCTGCGTTCCATCACCTCGGCCACCTGTTCGGTGGCTTCACGGGCGATACGCTCCGCTTCTTTTTTGGTCCGGGCGACAGCCTGCTCGGCCGCGAGGGCGCGCTCGGCCTCTGCCGCCTGACGCTCTGCTTCGGCCTGTTCCACGCGCTTGGCCTCCCTGGCCGCTGCACGCTCGTCGGCTTCGGACTGCTCGGCCTTTTCGGCGTCCCGCTTGGCTTGCGCCCGCTCCTCGCGCTTTTCGTCGCGCTTGGCGGTTTCGGCCTCTTTGACGGCACCCTCGATGTCGGAGGCTACAGCGGCCGCCTCATCATCGTTGAGCACCTTGAGGACGGCGGGGAGAAGCTCCTTGCGCTCGTTGCGAACATGCTGCTGGAAACCCTTGTTCAGGTCGGCAAGCGCGGCCAAGAACGCATCATTGTCCTTCGGCAAACCGGACAGCTTTTCGAGAGATGCGCGCAAGTCTTTGTTGCCCTTCAGGGCGCTGACGGCGAGATCCTTAGTCTCCGGATGCTTGCGCAGCAGCGGCAGAAGGTGCTGCTCTTCGAGCTCGACGTAGCGGGAAAGTTCGTCATTCAGTTCCGTGTAGAGGCTTTCACGGGATTTCACCGCCTGGTTCGACGTTGCCGAAAGCTTCGTGATCAACGCGGCGGCTTTTTCCGGAGCAGCCTGGATCGTTTGGCGGAGGGTCATGGACATATCTTCCGTATATGCTTGCTTGAACCCGAAACCAGCGACAAAGGCCCCACCGAAGTGCGGAGACATCACATGCTGGTTGCTCAAGGAAGCTCAGGCAGGATCATCCGAGAAGGATTCGCCGAATGTCTTGCTGCAGTGCAACATAACCAGAGAACATGACAGTTATAAGAGGCTAATGCTGATTATAGGGCAAGCTGAGCCGATACTTGACTCCATAATGCTGCGCGGCAGAGAAAACAGGGCGGACTTGTGAGAAATATCATTGCCTTGCTTTAGATTGCCTGTTTTATCCTCGAAGAAGGATACTCCAGCTTTGGAAAGAGCTGCTCACCGCAGGCGTCATGCTGATCGGGACGGCGGGTGGCCAAGGGCCGCATTCCTGCCGGATGGGGGCCGCCCTTCTTTCCTGCCTTCCCATTGCGTTGCGAGTTAGCGTCGGGGTGGCCGATGTAAAGTGATCTCCTCAACCCCATGTTCGAAAGGTTGCGGCAGACTACTCTGCCCGTGACATATGGAGGGCCTCATCATGGCCGTACGACTTCCTGCCAGTTCCAAACGCTCCAAGCACCAACCCATCGGTGAGTACCCTGTCGACCATCGCGAGCAAGATCCTGAAGATGCCGAGGCCTCGCGGAAGATAGCCGAGGAAGCGGGGTTTCCTTGGAAAAAGAACCATTATTCCGAGCAGTAAACCATGCAGCCGCATGCCATGGCCCGCCAGGTCTTGTTAAGGCACTTAAGATAAAGATTTTCCCTATAAGAATGTCGAACGAATGTGCCAACCTCACTGCAGCGGACGCTCTGGCAAGTCCCATCGCATACGGCGGATTATTGCAAAAGCATTCAGACGGGCTATCGGATGGTTCGAGGTGCGGCCCGCTGCACTCAAGCCAAGCCTTGTGCGATCATTGGCTTACGCCAGGATTAACAGGGATTATGACGCCTTCCGGCGACGTTGAGGTCTGAAGAGACATAGGTGGCAAAAGCATGGGCCCGTTATCGCACCTTGAACTGCGGGCCACATGATCCACCGAGCCTCACCGATGCGGTCATGTCTGCGATCGAGGAAGTGGCCCCGCCACATGGTCGGACGGCACAGGCCAATCAGGGCTAAGCGAAAGGTGCTCGCGCGATTGGAGGTGTCGACCAGAACTGTCGGGCGGTTCTGCCGTGAGCGCCACGACGCTGCCTTCCTGCTCTGCCGAGTTCAACTGTGAGAGTCATCATTGGCGTCAAGGAGACGTCGTAGCCAGGACAACCTTGGCAATCCTAGGAGATCACTATGGAAGAACGTCTTGTGGATATCAGTGAACCGCCCCGGGTTTACCGG
>NZ_NWMQ01000095.1:0-4869 GCF_002901215.1 Paracoccus sp. SY
CGGTAAACCCGGGGCGGTTCAGGACTGTCCTTCTTCCAGGGCTTGGCGTTGCGCCTGGGCGGGATGATGGCTTCTGCTCCACGGTCGGCGATGGCGTCGCGGCAGGCGCGGCCGTCATAGGCGCCGTCGGCCGTCACCGAGGCGATCGGCTCGCCCTCGGGGATCTGCGACAACAGGCCGGGCAGCATCGGCGCGTCGCCGACGCCGCTGCCGGTGATTTCGACCGCTCGCACCTCGAGCGTCGCTTCGTCCACCGCCAGGTGCACCTTGCGCCAGACGCGCCGCCTGGCCCCGCCGTGCTTGCGCGCGTGCCACTCGCCCTCGCCCCGAACCTTGATGCCGGTGCTGTCCACGAGCAGGTGCAGCGGGCCGCCCGAGCCCCGGTAGGGCAGTTGCACGGCGAGCGTCTTCTGGCGTCGGCAGAGCGTCGAATAGTCCGGCACCGGCCAGTCCAGACCAGCTAGCTTCAGCAAGCTCGCGACGAAGCCGGTCGCTTGCCTCAGTGGCAGGCCGAACAGGACCTTCACCGTCAGGCACGCTTGGATCGCCGCATCGCTGTAGACCGGCTGCGCGCCGCGCTTGCCGGATGGTGCCGCATGCCAGGACGTTGACGGGTCGAACCAGACGGTCAGCGCTTACACAGCGCGGCGTTGTAGGACCACCAGTTCAGGGTGCGGTAGCGGATCGGCGCGGGCTTGGACATGCCGCTCAGCTATGTCGCTTAACCCGCGATGTGAATCCGGGGCAGCCTTCGTGCAACAAGGTCCCATGAACGCACGATGATCCTTATGACAGCCTGAACCCATCGTCACCACGGCTGTCGGGATCGAATTTACTGAGCTCAGGTCGCTTGCCTATGGTGATGTGTTCGATATCTTTGGCGGCGAACGCGGCATGAACTCCGCAGCTCCTGTTGGAAATCTTGCCAAGCGATGCCAGGCATCTACTGCATTGTCTTTTCGCCAAGCCCTATCCGCGAGAGGAAAGCATGACGCTGAGAGTGCCGTCGCTTTCCAGCACCACCGCCTCGACCTCATCCAGATCCTGGCCCCCGCTGGCGCGCACGGCGCTCATCGCCTCGTCCCGGGTGCTCCGCTCGCGCCGCATGGCTGCGTCGCAGAATTGCCCAGACCGGATCAGAAGGGTGGGCTCGGACCGGACCGCCTTGGCAAAGGCCTTCCAGCGGACCGAAGTGAAGGCCACAAGGAACTGCATGGCGATGAGAAGCCCCAGGGCGACCGCCCCCTCGGCCAGGGCGATGGATTCCTGCAGCAGGATGGCCGAGAGCGTCGAGCAGAGGGCAACCGTCACCACCAGATCGAACGCATTCAGCTTGGCAAGCGTGCGCTTGCCCGAGATGCGCAGGAACAGGATCAGCGTCACATAGGCCAGAACGCCCACGACAAGCGTTCGCACGATCCCTTCCCAGTTCTGGAACAGCATGTTCTTCCAGTTCAAGGCGAGCCTCTTTTCGTGCACTCGGGACAGCAGGCGCTGCGATGGCAGGCAGAATACCGGGCCCGGCAGCAAGAGCCCGGCATTCGATCATTCGGGCAGGCGATAGGCGATGATGTAATCGCCGATCGGCGTTTCCATGAAGTGATGACCTGTCGCGGCAATCAGGACATATTGCTGCCCGTCCACCTCGTAAGAAATGGGATTGGCCTGTCCTCCAGCGGGCAGCACGTCCTGCCACACAGTCTCGCCTGTCTCGATGTCAATGGCGCGGAACAGGTTGTCGGTCGCGGCTGCAATGAAAATCAGCCCGCCGGCCGTGACGACCGAGCCACCGTTGTTGGGCGTGCCGATCTTAAAGGGCAGCATCGAGGGAATGCCGAAGGGACCATTGCGCCGCGCGGTGCCGATGGGCGTGTCCCAGAGCGTCTCGCCGGTGTTCAGGTCGATGGCGCGGATCCCGCCATAAGGGGGACGGGTACAAGGCACGCCGGTGACGTCATTGCGCCAGCCCGCGTTTACGTCGATGGCATAGGGGGCGCCCGCCTGCGGATCGCCCGCGCCCTCGGCCCCTCCCACATCCGCGTTCTCGCCGGCCTCACCGCCCTGCGGCTGCTCGTTGATCGGGCGCAGGCCCATTTCGTCGGCTTCCTCGCGCGGGATCAGGCGGTTGTAGTTCGGCACATCGTTGTAGTTGGCAACAATGATGTTGCGATCCGTATCGACCGCAACCGAACCCCAGTCCGATCCGCCGTTATAGCCGGGATACTGGATCCAGCGCTGATCGGCGGTCGGCGGCGTGTAGAAGCCTTGATAGCCGGCGCGGCGGAACTGAATGCGGCACCACAACTGGTCGATGGGGGTGAAGCCCCACATGTCCTTTTCAACCAACTCGTCCTTGCGCAGCGTGTGCCACTCGGACGTGGGTTGCACATCCGAGATGTAGTCAGGCTCGACGCTGGGATCTTGGGGTGTCTCGATCTCTCCGACCGGCGTCAGCGGCTCGCCCGTGGCACGGTCGAGGATGTAGATGTCGCCCTGCTTGGATGGCAGCAGGATTGCGGGTGTGGTCTCTCCCTCGCCCGTGGGAAAGTCCAGCAAGGTCGCCTGACTGCCCAGATCATAGTCCCAAACATCGTTGTAAACGGTTTGGAAGTCCCAGACCGGCTCGCCCGTCAGCGCGTTCAGCGCAACAAGTCCTGTTGCCCACTGGTTCTCCAGTTCCGAGCGGTTGGAACCGTAGTAATCGACAGAGGAATTGCCCATCGGCAAATAGACAAGGCCCAGTTTCTCGTCAGCGGTGGCGGTGGTCCACATGTTGGGCGTGCCGCGGGTATAGGTCTCGCCTTCCGGCGGCTGGCCGTGTTCACCGGGCCTGCCCAGATCCCAGGCCCACAGGAACGCGCCCGTGACCGCGTCAAAACCGCGGATCACGCCGGAGGGCGCGTCTTCAGCCTGCCCGTCCTTGACCTGGGCGCCGGTGACGACCACGCCGCGCACGATGGCCGGAGGCGCGGTGACGGCATACCAGCCGGGCACCTTCTCGCCGATGTTCTGCCACAGATCGACCTGGCCATTCTCGCCGAAGTCCGCACATGGCTGGCCGGTGCGCAGATCAACCGCAATCAGCCGGGCGTCAAGGGTGCCTTCGATGACGCGGGTCTTGCACTGCGCGTCGTCAGGCAGGCCGGGCGCGGTATAGGCCGACACACCGCGGCAGGACGCGGAATAGGGGATGGCGTCGTTGCTGACCTGCGGGTCGTAGCGCCAGTTCTCCTCGCCCGTGGCAGCGTCGATGGCGATCAGGATGTTCTTGGCCGAACACATCACCAACTGGTCGCCGATCTTCAGGGGCGTAGTCTCGGCCGCATACTTGCCCTCGGCGCTGCCGGTCGGCATGTCGCCGGTGCGATAAATGAAGGCGCGTTCCAGCTGATCCACGTTGTCGCGGGTGATCTGGTCCAGGGGCGAATAGCGCGTCGCCTGAGCATCGCCGCCCCAGAACGGCCAGTCGGCACCGATCTCAGGCTGAGGCCGGGGGGCGCGGTTGCCCTGATCCGTCTGCTGACCCGTGGCGGCCTCGGCGGTTTCTTCGCCGGCCGGCATGGCAGCAGGGGACCTTTCCAAGGACGGGCTGCCTGTCGCAGGCGTTTCGCTAGGGGCCTGAGTGGGAGCCGTGGGCTGGTCCGTGGGCTGAGGGGCAGGCTCGGTCGCAGGGGGTGTTTGCGACAAGGCAGGCAAGGCGGTCGATGTCGCAACAATGGCGAAAACCGAGGCGGACAGCAGGAGATTATGCATGGCGATGTCTCAGCGCTTGCTGCGGCTGCCAAGGGCAATGGCAGTGGGCAGGATCAGGACCAGAACGACAGTCGGGGCGACAAGGCGCGGGACCTGCGCCCACCAGTCGGTGCCGACCTCCCAGAAAGCCCAGATCACCGTGGCCATCCAGACCAGCCCATACACCGGCAGCGCATCGCCGGGACTTGTGATCAGCAACCATGCCGTCATCAGCAGCCCGGCTCCCGCCAAGGCATAGTACCAGCTGCCCCCGAGGAAGATCAGCCACACGCCGCCGACAAACAGCGCCAGCCCGAACAGCGTCAGCACCATGGCAAGGATGATTGCAAAGATCCACCACCCGCCGCCGCGCAGGTGGTCCGACCCGCGCAAGCGCAAGGTATCGGCACGATGATTGGCCATGATTGCTCCTTCCGAGATGTCGAGCCCTGGTCCGGCAACGGGCTGGTGATGCCCAGATCAACCCGAGCAGTGGACAGGTGTTCCCAAAAGCGTGAACGTGATTGTCCGTTCATCAGTGTGGTTGTGAAATATCATCAGTTCGCAAAGCATCCCGTCCTTGGCCTCTGCCTCGATAGCCGTATTCAGATTTAACACAGCTGTTTGAATAGCATCGACATGATCCTGATCTGTCATTGTTACTCCCTCAGAATGAGGTCGAAGTATAGTGCGCCTCCGCCTGGTGCATAAGACTCAGCCCGGTCGATCGCATAATCTGTGCTGCCGATGCGCAGCCGGTCGGCTGGCATGGGCGTAGTGCCCTCGGCTGCCATAATCTCGCGCCGGTCGCCCGCTTGGTCAAAGCGGCCGTTGATCAGGTCAGGGGCCACCGTGTCGCCTTAGCTCGTAAAGGTGGAGGTCCCTTGACACGTGTCGGAGCGGGCACGCAGGTCCGGGCCGTTCTTGAGCAAGGCAGCCAGCGTTGACCGGGCCATGCCGAAGTGATCGGCGATCCGGTCGGGCGTCAGGTAAGCTGCCAGGCTTCAAGCTGAACCGTCCGCAAGGGATCGTTGAGAGGACGGCCTTGTTGCCCCTGAACAGGCCCGCTGAAGGCCAGCATTTGCTGGCAGCGCGAAATCTCAGATGNAGTTGAGCCATGACACAGATTTTGATCGG
>NZ_NWMQ01000096.1:0-4869 GCF_002901215.1 Paracoccus sp. SY
AACGCCGACGGCCGGGTCTGGGTCGAGCGCGCAGGCGACAGTCATATGTCCCTGGCCGGGATCATCCTCCCGCCAGTCGAGGTCAGGGATCTGGCGGGTCTGATCGCCAACAAGCAGCGCCTGACGCTGACCGACAGCCAGCCCGCGATCTCGACCACCATTGAGGTTGCCGGATCCGCCCTGCGCTGCCAGGCCATCATCCCGCCTGCCTCCGCGGGCGGCTCGGTGATCTCGATCCGGGTGTTCCGCCGCAGGGCGGCCGGCGATGCACCTCGTCACTTCCCGTTCTTGCGCGATCAAACCGTATCGCTTGAGACGGAACGGCTCCAACAGCTCCGCGCCATCTGTGAACTGGCAACAAAAGCCGACGATCCCGATGTGTTTCTGCGGGCCTGCGTCCAGTCCCGCATGAACCTCGTGATCTCCGGGGGCACTTCCTCAGGTAAGACCGAGCTGGCGCGGCGCCTCCTGTGGATGGTGGAAGACGAGCATCGCCTGGCCTTGATCGAGGATGCGACGGAACTGCTTCCAGCCCAGGAGAATACCGTCAGCCTGATCGCCGAACGGCTGGAGAGCTCGGCACGCTCCGCCGACAAGCTCCTGGAGATGACCCTGCGCCTGCGCCCCGACCGGATCATCCTGGGCGAACTCCGTGGGACCGAGGCGGTCACCTTCCTTGAGGCCATCAACACCGGTCACGAGGGCAGCGTCACGACCATCCATGCCACAAGCGCGCGAAAGGCGGTCAACAGGCTCGCCTTCCTGGTCATGCGTGCGGGCATGCCGCTGACGCTGTCGNCTTCCTGGTCATGCGCGCGGGCATGCCGCTGACGCTGTCGGAGATCCGTGACTATGTTCTCCAGTCCGTCGATGTCGTCGTGCAGACCGGCCGGGTCGGCACCGGGCGGGGCATCCTGGAGACGTGGTTTCCGGGGCTCGATGGTGAGAGCGCCTGACGTATNACACGGGACCGCACGGTTGACATCCCCGGCGCAAATCGCCATCTTCATTTCAACAACACCCCCCAGGCGACCGGCCGAAAGGCCGAGCTCAATACCGGGGGGTTACTTATATCCGGACGCCGTCTTCTTGGAATTCGGAAAGCTCCCCACTCTTACAGGTGATCAGGTTGCGCTTCTTCGGCAGCGTGGCATGCTGGTAAGAAATACCTCCGAGGCGGAGACGTGGCTTGAGACCGTCGGCTACTATCGACTGAGCGCCTATTGGCTGCCATTCGAGTTGCCTGCCCCTCCTGGTCAGACCCGCAGCAAGCGCTTCGCCGAGGGAACATCCTTCGACCAGGTCATTGAGCGCTACGTCTTCGACCGCAAGCTGCGGCTCCTGCTTCTGGAGGCGATCGAACGCGTCGAGATCCATGTGCGCTCACGGTGGACCTATCATTTGGCCCATGCGCACGGTGCGCATGCCCATCTCCGTGCCTCCGCTTTCCGGGGCGCCAGGGTGCATACCGAGCTTCTCGCAAAGCTGGCCCGTTCGGCGGAAAAGTCAGACGAAACCTTTATCGCCCACTACCGCACCAAGTACACGGACCCCTACCTGCCGCCGCTCTGGGCAGTCACCGAACTGATGACGTTCGGGGAACTGTCCCGATGGGTGCAGATCACCAGGGACCTTCCCATCAAGGCCGCCGTGACGCGCGATCTGGGCCTCCCGACTGTGGAGATCACGGACGGCGTCCTGCAGGCCCTGTCCTATGTCCGCAACATCTGTGCGCACCACTCCAGATTGTGGAACAAGCGGCTGGTCAAGCGCGTCCCGCGGGTCAAGCGGTGGGGCCGGGACATGGTGCTCGACACCTCGACCGGCCAGGCACAACCGGACAACAGGCTCTACAACGTCATGGTCGCCCTGCTTCACCTCCTGGACAGCCAGCGGACGGACAGCACCTGGCGGTCGCGCCTGATCGACCTTCTGGGAACAGTGTCGGCCCTGGAACTGCACGCCATGGGATTTCCCGAAGATTGGCAGGAACGAAGTGTCTGGGGCGGCCCGTAACCCCTATATCGACACCGTCGGATTGGCCTGCTCCTGGCAACCCCTCGCCTTGCTCCGCAACCTACTGTCAAAACGGTCCATCTTGTCTGAAGCCTTCTTCAGATCGGCTTCATCGAGCATAGCATGCTCGGCCTCGGCCATATGAGCCTCTGCAACATCTTGCGCCAAGGGAGGCTCCGCCTCCAACCTCTTTGTGCCACCTCCTCCGGGCTCGGCATCGGCATAGGAAATGCGGTCCTCCTTCAGCGCCATGACCTCGGCCCGCAAATCATCCAGTTCGGCCCGGATCGGATCGGGATAAGGGAGCGGTCCTTTCTGCGCGTCGATGATGGTCTTGAACCAGGCGTCCTGCCAGTAGACGATCCGGTCCACCAGGATCGGGTTCTGCCTCTCGGGGATCAGGAGGATCTTGTCGGGATCGAGCCTGCGGACCTCGTCGGGGGTCATCAGCGAGCGTTCCTCGTTACGCCGCGAGACCGACCGCTTCAGCAACCCCTGTCCGTCTTGCGAGTAGCTGTCGCTGAGCGACAGCCGGGTGGTCTTGCCGAGCGCCTCGGACACCTCGCCGGCGGTCTTCTTCTCGTTGGGTGCAATGTAGAGCTTCATGCCAGCAGCAGACTCGATCGAGAGCCGTTCGTTCTCGGAATAGATTGTTTCCAGACCCGGCACCGACTGGGTGATGATCGACACGCGCACGCCGTGACCGGCCAGTTGCTTCAGCGACTGGACGATGATCGGCATCGGGCCAAGCTGGTCGAACTCGTCGAGAATGATCTGTACAGGCCAAGGCTCGTTTGTCGGGTCGGGGATGTGCGCGCGCATGGTGGCGATCAACTCTCCGAACATCAGCCGCAGAAGCGGGGAAAGCGTCGGGATATCGTCGGAGTTGGCGACGACATAGACCGCATGCGGGCGCCGCCGAATGTCGCCCCAGGAAAAGTCGTTGGCGCTCGTGATCTTGTCGATCCGGGGGTTGAGCCACAGCCCGAGGCCGGAGCCGTCAAGAACCGAAGCGTAAGACGAGAGCGTCCGATCGGAATGGCCCGAGAAGTTGAGAAAGATTGTCGCCGTCTGGGCGTGGCGCGCCTCGGCTGCCAAGGCGGCGTAGGCTGCCTCCTTGTTGCCGGTATCGAAAAGGATGCGGGCAATGGCGCCAAGCGTCGGCGTGCCGCGCTCGATGGCCAGCATGCCGCCGGCCACGAAGAGCTGGCGCGCGCCCACGATGAAGTCCGAGGCGCCGCCCTTCTCGTTCTTCGGGATCAGGAAATAGCTGGCGAGCTTCGAGAGTTCGGTGAACCGCTGGTCGGTATCCGCAATCCTGCTGATCCGCTCAAGCGGGTTGTAGCGATGCGACGGGTGCTCGAAGTCAAACGGCGCGATGCGGATCACCTGGTCGCCCTGCGCCTGGCGGTGCCGGGCCGTCGCCTCGAAGATATCGCCTTTCACATCCATCACCACGCAGGAGCCGGGAAAGAGCAGCGTGTTCGGCATCACGTATCCCACCCCCTTGCCCGAGCGGGTGGGCGCGGCCACTAGGGCATGGGGGAAGCGCCCGTAGCTGCCGCAGACAAAGCGGCCCTTTCTGTGCGGCTTGCCGAACTTGCCGAACACCAGCCCTGCCCCCACGGGCTGCAGGAGCCCGTTGCGCCGGATCTCGCGCCGGGTCTGGAAATGCGCTGTACCATAGGTGGTCAGCCGATGGGTGAGGGTGAACGCCACGGCCAGCAGGGACAAAAGCACGGCACCTGCCAGCACGATCGCATAGGCCGAACGCCAGGGATCCTGCCCGGCCATCCGCAGGCCGGGAAACTCGGTCACCAGAACGAACGGGTGTCCCGCATTCATGCCCGCCCCAAGCTGCCAATGCAGCCACAAGCCTCCCATCATCAGCCCGACAAGGGCTCCGGCAATCAATCCCGTGGGAATAGCAATGATCATCCGGTTCATCGGTTCTGCCTCCTTTCAGAGGTCGAGATCGAAGTCCTTGCGGCGCAACTCATGTTGCGCCCGCTCGTGCTGGTGCTCGCTCGAGAGCAGCTGTTCCCTGGCCAGTTCCGCCTGCCTCCGGGACAAACCCAGGCTTTCATGGCTCTCGGCGGCTGCGACCAGGGCACGGGCGATCGCGCGGCGTGGCCCTTCTTCGGGAAAGTCCGAGGCCAAGGCCCGATCATCGCCTGAAGCGATCTGCTCCATGACCCTCTCGCCGTAACGCTCCTTCAGATCCCGGGCAAAGCGCTCGGCGTGATCCTCCCCCTCGAACTCGACCCGGCGGTGCTGGCGGTGTACCCGGGACAGCGTCTCGAGCGTCCGCACCAGGCGATCGCTCTCGCGGCTGTGGACCGTCTCCCGGGCGTGCTCCATCCCCAGGGCGTGGTTCAGCACCTTGGCGGCGGTGGCGTAGAAGCTGTCCACGAGGTCGGCCACCTGGTCGCGCTCGGCCTTTACGTTGAGATCGAGCCCTCGGGCAACCGAGACTGCCCTGAGATCGGCCTTGACCCACTCCCGCTCCTGCCAGGCATTGGCAGCCGGATGCTCGAGCCGCCGCTCCATCGCGGGCCGCTCGATGCCGATGGCTTCGGCCGCCTCCAGGACCCCGGTCCGAACCTCAAGGGCGGCAGTCTGGGACAGGGTCTTCGTGACCGTCCCGCGGGTGATGGCGCTGTCTCCAAGCTCGGTCCGGTAGAGGGCCGAGCGCGGCGGCTCCATGACCAGCTCGGCGCCGCGTGCATCGCCCAGATCGCGCAGGATCGCAGTGGTGACCTCCGCCAGTTCCGTGCGCATCTCGCGCCGGTCCTCGGGATCAAGGGTGGCGATCTCACGCTCGGCCCGATCAAGCCAGGTGGCAAACACCCG
>NZ_NWMQ01000097.1:0-4846 GCF_002901215.1 Paracoccus sp. SY
CGGTCAAAAATCGAGGTGCCCTTGAGATAGTCCTCCCACCTGTCGCCCCTCAACTCCCGCGCCGTGTTCTCCCAGTCGGGCGTATGGACAAGACCTGGGTTTACCGTGTTGACGCGGATGTTACGTCCGATCAACTCGGCCGACAGGCACTTTCCGAACATCAGAAGCGCCGCTTTCGTGACATTGTAGATCGGTTCGTACCAGAGCGGCTGGACCGCACAGATCGAGGCGTTCATCAACATCGCGCCGCCCCCCTTCGCCTCCATCTGCGGCGCGAGGCCGCGTGACAAACGCACCGCTGCCATAACGTGCAGGCTCCAGAATTCGAACCATTTCTCATCCGGAGCGTCCATCACCGTCTCGTTCGATCCGGTGCCGGCGTTCGAGACGAAGATATCGGCTCCTCCCATCTCGGCGGCGGCGTCTATGATGGCTTGGCAGCCTTCCCCGGTCGAAACATCCGAGGCAATGCCGCGGGCTCTCACACCGAACTCGTCAGCAATCTGGGCCGCCGCAGTTTCGATGGCGTCCTTGGACCGGGCGGTGACGATGACATTTGCACCTTCGCGGGCAAAGCCGCGGGCGATCCCAAGTCCGATGCCCTTGCTGGCACCTGTGACGACAGCAAGCTTTCCGTTCAATCCAAGGTCCATCAGCTCATCCACTGTCCGCCGTCGACGTTGAAGCATTGCGAAACGATATATCTAGCTTCGTCGGTGGCAAGGAAAACCGCAACGCCCGTCAGGTCATCGGCGGTGCCCATTCGGCCAAAGGGAACGCTCTCGCCGACCTCTTTTTTCTTCTGGCCAGGCGCCTTGTTCTCGTACTTCGCAAAGAATGCATCGACGCCGTCCCAATGCTCGCCGTCGACAACACCGGGTGCAATGGCGTTCACGTTGATGCCGTGCTGGATCAGGTTGAGGCCTGCAGACTGGGTCAGGCTGATGACCGCAGCCTTGGTCGCGCAGTAGACGGCGACCAAAGGCTCCCCACGGCGCCCTGCCTGGCTTGCCATGTTGATGATCTTGCCGCCCTCACCGCGCTCGATCATGTGCCGGGCGACAGCCTGCAAGGTGAAGAGCGTGCCGCCCACATTGATGTCAAAGACGCGTTGATAATCGGACCGATCGACTTCAACCACGGGAGCGGCCGTGAACAGCGCGGCGTTGTTGATCAGGATGTCGATGCGACCAAGCCGCTCCACCGTTTCGGCTACCGCTGCGTCGATCGACTCCTGCCTGGTGACATCCATCTCAACCGCGATCGCGCCATCCCCGATCTTGGCTGCCGATTGTCGCGCCCTCTCGATGTTGATGTCGGCGATTGCGACCTTCGCGCCCTCGGCAACATACGCTTCCGCAAAGGCGAGCCCGATACCGCGTGCAGCCCCTGTAATCAGGGCAGTCTTGCCCTCAAGTCGTTTCAAACCCGTCATGGTCGTTCTTTATTCCGATTGATCTCAGGTTGTTGGTTTCGCGACTGGCGAGAAGGCGCCAGTCAGTAGATTTTCGGGAAATCGCTGACCAAATGCCGAGCAAAGAAGTGCTCGAGTTCCTCAACCAGCTCTGACAGCCCGGTCCCGCAAGGTTCGAGCCCGTCCAGGAGGGCCAAGGCATCGATGATCTCGAGCGTCGCAGGGATCCCAACTGCCCGCATCCGCCGGCACGCTTGCGCGCATTCTCCCCGCAACGGATCCTCCGCGGAAAGAAAGAACACCAACGGTGGCCATTCCATCAGGCTCGGCGGCGCCAGCGGCGTCACCTTCTGCCTGTTGGCCGCCGCGCTGTCCTGCAGGTTTCGCGACTGCGCCGCCATGGCCACGAGTGTCTCCGAGAGCTGGCGATCATGCTCGAGCAGCGCGATTGCGCCGGGAACCGGCTTGCCCTTCCAGCCCTCGATGATGATCCGACGGATCGCTGACGTTCCGATGCCCGGTCCTGCAACGATCCCAAGGCTTATTGCATTGGCATAGCACTCAGCGGAGTACCACTGGCGGAGCAGTGATTTGATGTCCGCACGTCTGTTCTTGACGCCCTCATGTCCGGTCAGGAGTTGCTTCAGACGCTCTGGAAGCTCGCGAGCCGGCTTACCGGTCTCTTCCGCGCCATGAAGGACAATGACATGCCTGCCGCGACGTTCAAGGCCCGCAGGCAACGGCCGCGCCACGCAACTTGCTCCTCTAAAGCTCTCATTCGCCATTCTAGCCTCCCCAGACCATGAGAAGCATAGTGCGATTTCAAGCGAGGCCCGCCTAGCGCGCGCCATGCAGCCAACTGATGATTTTTTGCCTTGATTAATGCAGCATCAAATAGAGATAGGCAGGATTGATCATCGGAGCGTGAGGCTGCGATACCGGCTCGGGGTCATGCCGCGTACCGTTCGGAACGCTCGGTTGAAGTTCGAGATGTTGATGTAGCCCACCTCATGGCAAATCTCGGTCACCGGCTTGTCCGTGTGGACCAGCAGCTGGCACGCCTTTGCAATGCGCAGCTCCGTCATATGTCGCGTGAAGGTGTTTCCAGTCATCCGCTTGAAGAACCGCGAAAACGAGCTCTCCGTCATGCCAACGCGGTCGGCCAAGTCGGCAAGCCGCAGTTCCTCGTGGCAGTTTGTGGCAATGTGTTCCAGTGCATCCCTGAGAACACCATTGGCTTCGGCATCCAGGTTCGGTGCAAAACCCGCGGAGGACAGCACACGAAACTCACTGCTGACGCTTAAGACATGGAGCAATCGGAGGAAGAGCACGAAGCGTTCGAGCCCGGCGCTTCCGCCGATCGCTTCAAGAAGTTCGGTGGCAACATCCTTGGTGGTACCGACGAATATAAGACCTCGCCGGCTCAGTTCCAGCAGCGTGCCAAGTGTACGCAGTTCCGGAAAGGAGGCTGAGGCGTCAAGTAGTCGGCCCTGATCGAATTGCAGGACGACGTCTCGTCCTTTGATGATTTCGCCGGGACCCAACGGCGTTACCCAGTCGTGCGGGACGTTGCTCCCAACGAGGTAAAGATCGCCTGGATTGAACGGCCCGATGAAATCGCCGGCATGGCAGGTGCCCGCCGACCTGCGGATCAGATGAATTTCGCACTCGCCATGCTGGTTCCAGACGCTCCATGGCATTGGATAGTCGTCGTTGCGCCAAACGAAACTGTCCGAAGGAAGGGGAACAATAGGCTCGAAAACGGGATCGCGACGGTTTTTCGCATGAGCCATTCTATGGACCTTCTGCCGCTTCACCTGAACAAAGATGCTCCTGCTAAGTCTACTTGTCCTGCCAGTGATCGTTCATTCAGCCGCGACCGAAACTCATTATAGGGCGAAAAGCAGTTACTCATCCAGAGAGCGGGATCTAAGACGATCAGAGAGCATCACGAGAAGCTACGACGCTCGGCCAACGCTGAAGCGAGCCCATCCGCAACCGAGGCGGGCTCGCGAGAGGGCTCACAAAGAGCCACAGGATCAGAGGCTACCTTGTTTTTGACCGCGACAACAGCAGCCGCTGATTATCTGTCTCAGAACGTGAAATCATCCACAATGTAGTTCAAATCAACGCGCGTCGCGTCGATATTTCCCTGAGCGGGAGGGTAGTTGAGCCAGTAGTCCGCATCCGTCGATGCCCAGTTTGCTGGCGCTTCAGGGAACGGATCGGTATCTGGGTTGTCGTCCCCTTTTGCGTAGAATTGCGTGCTGTTGGGTTCGTTCCCGCCCTTGAGAATAACGCCGAGGAAATCCTCTGCGGAAAGCCCATGATCCGCGGCCAGTTCCTTCAGGATAGCGGCCTCGTAATCGTCGAAGTCGAGCTTGCCGAAATCCCAATTGTCGATTTTCACCGCAACGTATCCGTCGCCGTTCTTATCAAGGGCCTTGGTGCTGTCGGTGACATCGAAGATCAGCGTTGCGTTGGAAAGCGGGAACGCATCGGGATAATCGTCAGTCTCCGTTGGGGCGGGGCAGAACTCACCAATATCGGCGAGCTTGACGCTTCCGTCACGATATTCACCCACACTGGTCGCCCGAATGCCAATCTCGGCATCGGCAAGTTGGCTCAGGCTGGTGATGCCGTACTTCTGAAGGTCAGCGGCGCTAATGGTCCAGGTTCCGGAGACATTATCGGCATCGGACCCACCAACCGTTCCCAGAACCTGCGCCAGATCGAACCCGTCCAGCTTGTCGCCGTCCGTGTCCGAACCATTCATGTTGTTCGACTTGGTGCCGATGCTGGTGATCGTGCCGCCGTTGTTGCCAAAGTCAATGAAGATACCGTTGAGGTCGGCTTGAGCGGAGTTCTCATCCAGGTTGTAAGATAGCGTGACACTTCCGTCAGCATTCATTTTAGCGGTGACATTGACGATTACGCCTCCACCGGAAAGCGTCCACTTTGTCATATCATACATATCGCCACTCATGACTCTCTCTCTCTTTATAAAACATTCCCCTATGCAGATACTTCAGGTGCATCCAGTTACTTCCCTCCTGGATGAACGTAATGAAACCTGCGAGCAGGATGATGTTTCACAACGGTTGAGAGGGCCGCAAGAACAACTCGCCAAAACACGTTAATTTACAATCTTGAGTAATAAAGCGCTACAGGTTGACGAAGTATTGCGGATGAGTGTTTTGCATACTGTGTCATTGAAAAATGTAATGGGCTGAATTTAGATGCGCTGAAATGCGGAACGGAATCAGGTTTGGGAGGAAGGTAGAGGGCGCCTCGCACCCAAATACGTGCGTCCGCCAGCGGGGTGAAATCCCATTTAGATGCAGTCAGACACTCATTCCAAAGATTTCAAGTCATTCTTGTGACAGAATGCCTAGTTCTGTCGATCTAACGTATTCCTCCGGGGAAGGCCGC
>NZ_NWMQ01000098.1:0-4712 GCF_002901215.1 Paracoccus sp. SY
GCCTGCCGCCCTTGAGGCGATCAAGTCCCAGCCAGCCGGCACCTACAAGACCTCCGGCATGGGCGCAGGTGCCGCCTATCACCTGGCCTTTGCGGGGCTTCTGAAGGCCAATGGCGTCGACCCCATGCTGGTGACCCATGTCCCGTCACAGGGTGCGGCACCTGGTTTCCAGGAACTGGCTTCAGGTGGCGTGCAGATCATTCCGTCCTCTCTGCCCGAGGGGCTCTCGATGATGCAGGCGGAGCGGTCGCGGCCCATCGCCGTGCTTGCCGAAGAACGTCTTGCGGCATTTCCGGATGTTCCTACCGCAACGGAAGCAACGGGCGTGGAATTCTCCGGTGGAACCTGGCGCGGCGTTGTTGGCCCCCAGGATCTTGAAGCGGAGGTTGCCGAAAAGCTTGCCGCAGCGGTTCAGGCCGTGGCCACCTCGGAAGAGTTCACGACCTTCATGAACGATAAAGGGTTCGGGGCTGCGGCCTACAATCCTGAAGAGTTCGAGGCCTTTCTTGCCAGCCAGCATACTTCGGTTGGTGAGATCATGAATGACCTGGGCCTGGCCCAGCGTCAGGAGTGATCCCATGCGCCTGCCGGACTTCTGGACGGGCTTGGCTTTCGCTGCATTCGGCTTGGCCATTGCCCTCATCGCTCGCGGGTTTCCCGTTCCGGCGGGCGCTGCATCCCCTCGCCTTTTTCCGACAATCATCGGGGCCGCGATGGCCCTGATGGGTGCGGCAATCGCACTTCGTGGCCTCCGGAGCGCGGCCGACTTCACCATGCCTGAATGGCTTGGAAAGCCGCGCCGGATGGCCTTGATGGCATATCTGCCCTTGGCGATCGTCGTCTTCGCTCTCACTGCGCCAACCTACGGGACGATTGCCGTCGCTGTTCCGATCATGATCGTTCACTGCATGATCTATGGTCTGAAGCCCTTGCCCGCAGTTGCCATGGGGCTGGTTGCGGGCACGGCCATTCCGCTTGCCTTCAGCGAGCTGCTGGGAATTCCCCTGCCCTACGGCCTGATCGAGGGATTGCTGTAATGGATGCCTTCATTGCCGGTCTCGATCTGGTGTTCCAGACCGAGGTCATCCTGACCATCGTCGTGTCTGCCCTCTTCGGACTGTTCGTTGGGATGATTCCGGGTCTCAGCGCGACAATGGCCGTGGCCCTTCTCGTGCCGGTCACCTTCACCATGAGCCCGGTCGCCGCACTCGCGACGATCATCACCTGCTCGGCCATGTCAATTTTTGCCGGAGACGTTCCCGGTGCCTTTCTACGCATTCCTGGAACGCCCTCTTCGGCTGCCTATACCAACGACATGAATGACCTGGTGAAGGCGGGTCGCGTCGGTGATGCCTTGGGCATGTCGGCTGTGGCCTCGGTCCTGGGCGGGATCATCGGGACTATCGCGCTGATCCTGTGCGCGCCCCTTCTTGCCGACTTTGCACTGAACTTCTCCAGCTTCGAATATTTCTGGCTTGCGCTGCTGGGCCTGTCCTGCGCGACCCTTGTCGCCGGCGATGATGCACTGAAAGGTGGCATCTCTTTGATGCTCGGCCTGTTCATGGCCGTGGTGGGGCTGGACTTCGTCACCGGCATCCAGCGCTACACCTTCGGCAACATGAACCTGCAAGGCGGCATTGGCTTCATCTCCGTGATGATCGGGGCTTTTGCCTTTGCGGAACTGATGCGCCGCGCGTCGGTGTTTACGGGCCAGCGTCTGGAGGTCCGCCTGGATGTCAGCGGCCGCCCCATGCCGGCGGCAAAGACCATCTGGCAGCAGCGCAAGTCGATTACCCGCGGTGGTGTCCTTGGCACCCTCATCGGGGTGTTGCCGGGAGCGGGGGCGGACATTGCTGCCTGGGTTGCCTATGCGGTCTCGAAGCGGTTCTCGAAGAACCCCGAACAGTTCGGGCGCGGCTCGGTCGAGGGTGTGGCGGGCGCATCGTCAGCCAATAACGCTGCCTTGTCGGGCTCCTATGTGCCGACACTGGTCTTCGGCATCCCAGGCGACTCGATTACGGCGATCGTGGTGGGCGTGCTGATCCTGAAGGGGATCCAGCCGGGACCGCTGGTGTTCTCGCAGTCGGCCGACATGGTCAACGCACTCTACATCATCTTCCTGATCTCGAACCTGCTGCTCGTCCCCTTCGCGATCCTCGCGATCTACATGGGTCGGTTCGCGATCTCGCTGCGTGACGAGGTGCTTTATCCCGTCATCATGCTGCTGTGCATGTTCGGGGCCTATGCTGTCTCAAACAACATCTTCGAGCTCTGGATCGTGCTCGCGACCGGCCTTCTGGTCTGGGTCATGAACGAGAACGACTATCCGACAGCTCCGCTTATTCTGGGCTTGGTCCTGGGTCAGGTGGTCGAGCAGAACTTCATGTCCTCGATCATCAAGGCGGACGGCAACATGATGATGTTTGTCAACCGACCGGTGGCCGCCGTCCTGGCAATCATCACGCTGATTGTCTGGTTCTTTCCACTCATCGGCGTTCTGCGCCGGCGTGCCGCTCGGGACCCGGCAACCGACACTCCCCTGTCCTGATACAGAAAGGAAACTGACGCATGTATGCCAATATGCAGGGCTCAACCCACATGCTTGCCCCGAAGGAGATCGCGCTGAAGGCGATCCCCGAGGACGAGCGTGTCTGGGTCCCCCAAGCCCCGAACGTCTTCTTCCGCCCGATGTTTCTCAACACCCTCAGCGGACAGTGGTGCAACCTGTTGAAGGTCACGCGCTCTGGCATCCTGTCCCGCCACCTTCATCCCGCGCCGGTCTTCGGCATGGTTCTCAAGGGAAAGTGGCACTACTTCGAACATGACTGGGTCGCCGAGGAAGGATCGTTCGTCTACGAGCCGCCGGGTGAGATCCACACCCTGAACGTGCCGGAAGACTGCGAGGAGATGATCACGTTCTTCAACATCTCGGGCTGCATGATCTATCTGGACAAGCAGAACAAGCAGATCGGCTACGAAGACGTCTTCACCAAGATCGACATGTGCCGCGCGCATTACGAGAAGGTGGGACTGGGGGCGGACTATGTCGATCAGTTCATCCGCTGATTGGGCCTCAGGCTGGTTGAAGGGTCGCAAGGTCCTTGTGACCGGTGGCACGGGGGGCATCGGCAGGGCCATTGCCGATGCCTTCTCCGAGGCAGGCGCCGACGTGGTTGCAACGGCAGCGACTGAGAAGGAGCTGCAAGCCGCGCGTGAAACCGCATCGGAGGTCGTCTTCAGGCTGCTGGACGTGCGTGACACCCAGGGCGTGCGCGACTTCGTCACCGGCTTTGACAGCCTCGACGTGGTGGTGAACTGCGCAGGCGTCATTCGCCGCGGCGAGGAACTGGACGCGGATGTCTTTGCGCAAGTGGTGGACATCAACCTGACCGGATCGATGCGCGTCTGCGAGGCGGCAGCGCCCCTTCTGGAGCAATCAGGTGGCTCGATCATCAACATCGCCTCGATGCTCAGCATCTTTGGCGGCGGGTTGGTGCCGGGATACTCGGCGTCCAAAGGCGGCATCGCCCAGCTGACGAAGTCGCTTGCCATCGCCTATGCGCCGCGCGGGATCAGGGTCAACGCCATCGCGCCTGGCTGGATCGCAACCCCGCTGACGCAGGCGCTGCAGGACGATCCGGCGCGGTCAGGCCCGATCCTCTCGCGCACGGCGATGGGACGGTGGGGCACCCCGCAGGACCTGCATGGTCTGGCGCTGTTCCTGGCCAGCCCCCATGCCGCCTTCATGACCGGGACCGTCATTCCGGTCGACGGCGGCTATTCCATCACCTGACAAGGGCCGGTCGCGCATTGCGGCCGGCTTGTCTCCGAAGGAGCTTTCGATGAAGGCCGTAGTTTATTGTGATCCCCTCTCCGTCGCAGTTCAGGACGTTCCCGCGCCTCAGGGTGACGGTGTGCTGCTGAACGTCGAGGCCTGTGGCATTTGCGGCACGGACCTGACCATCTTCAAGGGCGCGCATCCCCGCTCAAAACCACCCCTGATCCTCGGGCATGAGTTCGTGGCTCGCATCGCCGAAGATCGGGAGGGCTTTGCCAAAGGAGATCGCGTCGTTTGCTTCCCGCTGATATCATGCGGGACGTGCGAAACATGTCGCTCGGGACAGCCTCATATCTGCGAGGTCCTTCGCCTTTATGGCATTGACGAGCCAGGCGGCATGGCCGAACAGGTCAGGATACCGGCTGCCGACCTTATCCGGATCGGAGATCACATTCCTGCAGCAGTCGCTGCGCAGGCTGAGCCGCTTGCGGTATGTGTCCATGCCGCCCGACGCGCCCGCGTCAAACCTACTGATGCCGTCGCCATCATCGGAGCCGGACCGATCGGGACCACTCTCGCAGCATTTCTCAGGCAGGAGGGTGTCTCGTCGGTCAAGCTGTTTGATACAAACGCGACGAGGATTGACCGTCTGAAGGAAGGCGGGTTCGACGCGAAACTGGTGTCCCCCGCTGCCTACAGGCAGGCCCTTGCCGAAATCGGCAGAAGCGGGTTCGACGTGATCTTCGAATGCGCCGGCGCAGAACAGGCCGTCACCGATGCGGTGGAGCATGCGCGCGTTGGCGGGCGGGTCGCGATCGTATCAATCCACAAGGGCGCACTGCCTGTCGATCTACAGCGCATCGCCTTCCGGGAAATCGAGCTGATTGGCACGCGCGTTTATACCAGGGCTGATTTTGAGGATGCCGTAGCCATG
>NZ_NWMQ01000099.1:0-4680 GCF_002901215.1 Paracoccus sp. SY
CATGGGCCTGCAGAGCGGGATCGTCAGGACCCTGTTTGTCTGTCACTTGTTTCCATCCATTCGATAGTCCGCCAGCAAGTCCCTGACCTGCGACTGCCAGATGCGGGCCCACTAGGCTGCAGCCGGCTCAAGGACCGGAGCGGTCATCATGGATCGGCGCAGCGAGTCCACGAGAACCGATCCCAAGGATCGTTGCACCTCGCACGCGTTGCCTTGCTGCGCCTGCCTGTAGTTCTGCAGGAACGCGATGATGTTGGGATCAATGATGCCCATCAGCGCACATCCTTCCGTTGTATTCAGACAGACACTTTCGTGTTCTGGGGTTGCATATAATGAAAGGACGTTTCGGACGGCAATAGTTCCATCTACTTAGAGAAAAATAAGCTCCAATGTGTTGTCCAAATGGACAAGTTGCCGTCAACGTCATCTTCAGACAAAAGAGGCTTATCAGCCGGGCGGCACCTGTGTTGTTTTCATGTTCCCAAGTGCTTTGCCGCCCGGCTGGAAGATCCAGCCATCCATGCAGGACGCGAGCCAACCTGTGCCGGATCACGGACGTGCTCGATGCGATCAACGACCATCTCGGCAAGAAGACGATGGTGCCGGCGCGCGAAGGTTTCGCCGGTGAATGGCGCTTGCGCGCCGATCACTGTTCGCCCCGCTATATCACCGGGATCAGCGAGTTGGCGACTGTGCGGGTCTAGAGACAAGGATGATAAGGATGGCCTCGACTTCACCGCTGAGGCGGTGTTGCTCAGAAGCCCGGCAGGTCCAGCGGCGTGTATCTCAGCGAGGTTGGCGTGCATTCGTGCCACTGCATCTCGGCATTGGGCTGATCGTCCCTGCCCCAGCACCAGCCTTTCTCATTCAGCGCCTGGCCGTAAATGGCGCGTGCCATGCAGGCCACGACCGTTTTTGCTTCCTGACTTCCAGGAACGCGACACGTGTCATCGGCCTCATCGTAGAGGTCTCGCAGTTCGGCCACTGTTTCCGTCGCATTGGCGAGGGGCGATTTAGCTTGCGGCGCTTCCGCTTGCGCGAGGCTGGGTCCAAGCAAGGCCAAGACCGCCAAGGTGGTGTTCAAGATATTCATGGTTCTTCTTCTGAAAGCGCAAGCTACCCTGGGCTACCCTGTCATTTCTGGGGTCTTGTCGCTGTTGTCCTCTGATAGCGCGAGGCACAGCCCTTCAATCTTGGCTTGGGGAAGTTGCACGGGGTCGAATACGTCGTTTACCCAATAGCGATCCTGGATCTCCAGCGGGATCTCTGCCGCCCTCAAGCAGCGCATGCTCCATTGGGAGAACAGCCGAGACTCGCTCTCCCCGGCAAGCAGGATGCGGATCCTTTGATGCCGATCATCCTTCATGATCCGCATCATGCACTCGGCAACTGCTGTTCTGCCCCCCTCCAGAAGCTGTAGGAAGTCCTCATCGCCGGCGATAAGCAGGCCCGTGATGCCGTCGTTCGCATTGTTCTTGCATGACCTGTCGAAGATGTCGCGGAGGGCCTCTTCGGAGGTTCCACCATGGTGTGATGCATAGACGAGCCTGGTCAGTTGCATGGGGTCTTTGTTCCTTCTGGTCAGGCTGGGAGCTTTTGACCATCACAGCGTCCCAACACAATTGGTCCGTACAAAAACGTTGCGGCATCCATATGGGCTTCATGCCTCCACTGGCTCAGCAGGATCTTGCCGCATCCCGGCTCATACCGGGACCTCGCTCTAGGCTGCGTCCGGCTTGTGCCGGCCTTCGCCTATAGCCTGGACCCCTGCCCCTCCTTTACGGCTTTTCCCGCGCTGTCTGTCTCGTCCCAGGCCAGCCTGCGCAGGGCCACAATAGTCGGTCCAGCGGTCCAGTCTCGGCCCTCTGGGTGGCGATCGCTTGCGGATAGCCCGGTTGTCCAGCCGTGCACTGGCCCGACCTTGGGAGTGGAGGCGGGAGGCCGAAGCAGGCTGTACCCGACTGACATTCCCATTCCCTCAGCGACGAAGGTTCACTTGGCCCCGCGCCGCGGGGGTCTTCTTTTTTGCCTCTGTTTCCCCTGTCCTGTCACCGGCAGGCTGGCGCCAGGACAGGGGCGGCACTCAGGCCGCCCCTCGCAAGCAAGCTCCAGAAAACGCAGGTAGGGCTGCGATACTTGCGATTCTGCGATTCTGCGATTTCATAGGCGACACATAGGAGAGGAAGTAGGCGACCAATCGCAGGTCAGACTTCAGATAGCCTCGGGCACTAAAGCCGCCATAGCATCGCCAGACTCTTTGCAATCGGCCAGAAGATAAACCACCCCGCAGCCGCCCAGATGGCTGCGAGGAATGCGGCGGTCAAGGATCGTTTCAGAAGTGGCACTGGGTTCAGGTTCAGGAGCAAGTTGATAAGTTTATTGGACCAGAGGTCGCGTCTACCTTTGCAGCTAATTCCTAAATTTTTACCAACGCGATCAACATTCTGTTTACAAACGCCTAAAAGTTGCATTACCTGAAATTGCAGGCAGCCACAGGCACTCAACCACGTCTCGCGACCCCCGGCGCCACGACACGCCGGGGGTTAACTAATGTCATGTAGCCAGCACTGAGCTTTTGGTTAACGTTGCCATCACCCCACCCCACGACGATGGGGTTATGGTAACGAGTAGCGCCCCGCTTTGCCCCAGCGGGGCGTTTTCGGACAAGTAGACAAGCCTCCTGCGCTAGGACATTTTTATTACCGCATCAGTGCGGTAGGCTTCACCACATGCGCAACTCGGGTGGGGTCTTTCTATTTTGGTGGAAACGGATCAGCTAATATTTGATAAGCGATGCTGTGAGGGCAAGCGCACGTCCCTCATGGGAGGCTCTTGCAACCGGCACGGTCGTAAGGGCCTTTCGCGTCTGGCTTAAGCGGTCCTTCCTTAGCTCCCCTCCAAGGTGCTTCGAAGTAGCCGGTAAGAGAGCATCGTTCCAAAGGGTGCCCGAACTTAGGCAATCGGCCGAAGGTGGGACTTCCGCATCGTTGGAGAGCTTCGCTTGTGGGTCGCAGGGCGGGTCAGTTCCAGGCGCATGGCTTCAAGCTCTGCAATCTGACGATCGATCCGCCAGAGGGTATCGGCTTTCTCTTCGTCTGACAGGGCGATCCGCCCGATGTTCGCGCGGCAGAGCATCAGCGTGGTTCCGGCTGCCGACAGGTTGGTCTGCAGGGCTTCATAGCTTGTTACTCGGTAGCTCATCAGGGCCTCACTTATTTTTCATAAGGTTTGGACCGATAGAGTTAAGAAAAGGCTAAAGACTGCCTCGGGCAGACAAAAAGCCCACCAAGACGCAAGACAGACGGTAGGACTGATCGGTGGTGTCAGGCGGCCCCGCCGGGTGGGATTGGGCGACCGGCGGGGCCTGTCGGGTTCGGGTCCGACAAGACGACGATGTCATGTTGCCGGTGAGGCTGTCCAGCGTATCAGAAGTCCAACCAGGGCTAGTACTATGGTGCGGTGAGTTCATGTGGCCCCGCCAGATGGTAACTTGGTGGCGGGCCGGTCGGGCGAGGGCCGACGAACCGATGATGACATGCCGCCGATGAGTCTGTCCAGAAAATGGAAAAAGCCCCGGCACGTAACAGTGCCGGAGAGGGACAATCTTAATTCTTGGGGTAAAGATTGCGGTAGAAACAGCAGTTTCTGCCCTTCTTGGAGGCAACCTTCTTGGAGGCAACCTTACCGGGGTGATAGTGTACAAAAGCGCATGAAAGTGCCGGTCTTCGTTAGGGGAGCCCTCTGCATCCATTTCAGAGCACATCTTGACCTGAGAGGCAGGCCAGTTGTTCTTGACGGCGCCTGAAAAAGCCCGCCGAACTGGGCAGGTGGGCTTGGAAAATGAGGTGCCTCCTGCAAATCCGGCGCTGCCTGGCTGCCTTGACAGTCTGTATGGACCCGTCGTCGCTCCGGCAGTGATCGAGTTGTCGATGACATCGGCCATCGCCGTCTCGAGCGTATAACCAAAATCGCGCATCCCTTCGATCAGGGAGGCAGCATGCGGGGTTGCATCCGCCAGACTCTTGAAATTCATATCTTCAATCGTTCGTGTTCTCAGTGCTGAGGGTTCCCCATCTTGGAGTGCTGCGTCAAGAACTTCCCGGATCGCCTTCCAGAGACAAATGAGATGCTGGCCGAGAATGGGCCGCCTTACGTCGCAAAGGATACCCAGATCTTCGCCCTACAACTCGGGCTGAAGTCCTGAATCGCACAATCCACAGCCCGCAGAGCAACGGCATCTCGGAGGCATTCGTGAAGAGGCTCAAGCTTGCCTATATCCAAGTGACGTTGCTGCCTGATGCCGACACCATCCTTGGGTTGATCGGAAGCTGGATCGAGGATTTCAACAACCACCACCCACACTCAGGGCTGAAGATGCGCTCGCCCCGCGAGTTCATTGCAGCTCGAATCTCAACAGCCTGAGTATCCGGTGAAATGGGGGCAAGACAATTCTCACCTGCGCCGAGGCCATGTGGAGCCGCGACCGCCGTTGAGCGCGCGACAGCCAGCCTAATACTGGTCCGCCAGCAGCCGGATCGGCCAAGAACGTCGTGTTCATCACCTTGGAGGAAGAAAGCGGAGTGGCATCCGGCACCTGCACCTCGACGCGGCCTGGGTGACGGGGCGCAATTTCCGGTAGCCCAAAGCCACTTTCAAGCGGAGTTGTCCACTACAATGCCC